>JARHYD010000139.1 GCA_029258655.1 Mailhella sp. | reverse complement strand
GTTATTAACTGCTTATAATATTTTAGAAAATATAACCTTTAACTATATTAAATAATTAAGATTACTTTTGGCATACTCTTTGCTTATATGATGTATCAATAAAAAAAAATAATAAATTTGTCAGAATTATGACATATAAAACGGCAAGGAGTTCTTATGCAAAATGCCATGTATACTGGAGTGTTTGCATCGCTTACAACTGAACATAGATTAGCGATGATAAGCAACAATTTAGCAAACGTAAATACAGCTGGATATAAATCAGATGCACTTGCATTTAAAGATACTATGATTCATTTTGCCCATGATTTTATCCGTGAACCACTTGAAAACTTGCGTTCTGAACCATTATTCCCAGAACAATGTTTAAGAGCAAGAACTCGTATTGCAACAAAAGAAACCGATTTTTCTCAAGGTAGTATGCAATTTACAGGAAATCCTCTTGATATTGCGATAGTTGGTGATGGTTTTTATCGCGTACAAGCACCACAAGGCGAATATTTGACACGTTCTAGTGCTTTTACCAAAGGACCTGATGGAACACTTATGACAAAACAAGGTTATCCTGTACAAGGTCAAGGTGGTAATATTGTTTTACCTCCAAATACAAATAACATTCATGTTACAGCAAATGGGGCTATATTAGCAGATGGTGTGCAAGTAGGGCAATTAGATGTTGTTACCCTTGAGGATCCACAACTTTTGAAAAAAGTTGGGAATAATCTTTATGCTATTCCAGAAGATGCTGTTTTAGAAAATGCATTGGTTGGTGATTCAACTATGGTAAGTCAGGGATATACAGAATCTGCCAATGTAAATGCAGTGTATGAAATGGTTAATATGATTGAAGTACAACGTATGTTTGAAGCTCAGCAAAAAGTAATGAGTACAGCTAACGATGTTGATAAACAAGCAATTACTGCTATTGGAAAAGCAAGATAGTAATTAAGTGAGGATAGTTATATGATGCGTTCTCTTTGGTCTGCGGCAACAGGTATGCACGCACAGCAATTAAATATTGATGTTATTTCAAACAACTTATCAAACGTAAATACAGCAGGTTTTAAAAAGAGCAGAGCTGAATTTGAAGATTTGATGTATCAAACAATGAAAGTTGCAGGTTCTCCTGCTCCTGGTGATGGTCAAGTTCCTGTTGGTATTCAAGTGGGTATGGGTGTTCGTAACGTTTCTGTACATAAATTTTTCTCTCAAGGTGATTTCCAAAATACAGATAACCCTCTTGATATTGCAATTGAAGGTGATGGATTTTTTCAAGTACAAGTTGGTGAAGATTTAATGTATACAAGAGCAGGAGCTTTTAAACTTAATTCTGATGGTGTTATTGTAACCGCTAATGGTTATGTATTACAACCAGAATTTGCTGTGCCACCAGAAACTCGTTCCATTGCTGTTTCTGAAGATGGTGAAATTGTATGTTTAGACGGTCAGTCTAATGAAATTGCAGCAGCAGATATTCCTCTTTATACTTTTGTGAATAATGCAGGTCTTGATGCTCGCGGTAGAAATCTTTATATGCCAACAGAAGCCTCTGGTGACGCTGTACAAGGCGTTCCGGGTGAAAATAATGTAGGAACATTGGCACAAGGTTTTCTTGAAATGTCAAACGTTGAAATTGTTGAAGAAATGGTAAATATGATTGTTGGTCAACGTGCTTACGAAATGAATTCAAAATCTATTCAAACTTCCGATACCATGCTTCAAACTGCTATTCAAGTAAAACGTTCATAATAATTAATGAAAGTGGAGAATATTGTATGTTAATAAGTAGTGTTACTAAAAAAACATTATGTCATATTTTTGACTTAATATTATTTCCACTTTTATTAACGATGTTTAGTTTTCCTATTTCTGCTTTTGCAGAACAAGCCTATGGGGTAGATGCTCGTGTTCAAAGTGGTACGTATACAGAACCATTAAAAGAAGGAACATGGCGTCTTAGAATTTTTGATGCAGCTGTTGTGAAAGGAGAGAAAGTACTTCTTTCGGAAATAGCCGAACCACTTGGATCTATTCCTCAAGAAACTTGGCAAGCTCTTTCGCAAAAAGAATTATGGGATTCTCCACCAGAATTTGGAAAACCATATAAAATTAGCAAAGCCAATTTACTTACAGCATTAAGAAATTCCCTTGGTATGTATGCAGACTCTTGCCTTGTTTCAAATGCTATTGTGATACAAAGAGGAGGCTCTGTTGTTCGTGAAGATAGATTAAGAAAAATGGCAACACAATATCTAACTCCACAGCTCAATAAATTAGGTGGAAGAGCAGATTTAACAGATTTTCGTTTGCCACCATATATTTTTGTAGCAAGTAATTCTCAAAATCTTGTCCTTGAAAGAACAGATATTGCTCCTGGTAGAATTAATCTAAAATATGCTATTCAAGAAATGGACGGAAAAATAGTACGCCGTTTTAGTGGAACTGTTTTCTTGAATTTATGGGTTGATACTCCAGCTACTGCAAAACCTATGAGTAAAGGTGAAACGCTTTTTCCAAAAGATATAACCTACAAAAATGTGAATTTAGCTTATGAAAATAATAACCTATGGGACGGATTAGGAGGACCTTGGCAAATTACTCGACCAATGGGAGCTTTTGAGCCTATTTCTACCACAGATTTAAAACCTCTTTCTGCTATCAAAAAAGGGGACAAGGTTTCTTTAGTATATAATAAAAATGGCGTCCATTTATCCGTAATGGTTGAAGCAATGGAAGATGGCGCTTTAGGTGATACTATTTTAGTTCGTAATGTTGATTCAAAAAAACAGATTTATGGAATGGTGCAAGATCAAAATACTATTCTTGCCAAGTAGAGGATTTTTATGAAAAGTAACCATATTATATTGTTTGCAAGTATAGCTGTTTTGACAGGTTGCAGTGCGTCAAGAGAAGAACCACGCGTTACCCAACCAGTTGTACAGCCTGTTTATTATCAAGAACCAGCACCTACGTATAATAATCCTGGTAGTTTATATAATGCTAATCAATATCGCTCTATTTATGAAGACGGTAGAGCAAGACGCGTTGGCGATATTGTAACTATTAATGTCATTGAACAACAAACAGGTTCTCAAGAAGTAAAAACAGAATTAAAACGCGATAATACGTCTTCTGCTAATTTTAATGCATTTTTTGGTAAAAATAGTTTATTTGGTATTCCTATTGGAGCACAACCTCTTTTTCAAGGTGGCAGTGCTAGCGATTTCAAAGGTGATACCAATACAAATCGTACAAATAATATAACTGCAACCCTTGCTGCTCGTGTTATTAATGTGTTGCCTGACGGAAATTTACAAATTGAGGCTGTTCGGGAAACAACACTAAATGATGAAACACAGTTTATGGTTGTGACAGGTATTATAAGAAGTAGAGATATTGCAGCAAATAATACTATTGCTTCTACACAAATTGCTAACGCAAAAATAGAATATTATGGTAAAGGAGTTTTAAGCCAAAAACAAAAACCAGGTTGGCTTTCTCGTTTCTTAGAAATGGTAAGTCCATTCTAGTTTTATAAAATCGTTGTTGTTGTTAATTAGACCTAGCTAGCCACTAGGTCTTTTTTTATTTTTT
>JARHYD010000088.1 GCA_029258655.1 Mailhella sp. | reverse complement strand
CCAGTATGTGGTTACACCCACGAAGGCCCAATGACAGACGCTTGTCCAGTATGTATGGCTCCAGGTGCTAACTTCTATACAGTTGGCTAATTTTACTCATATACAAAAGCTCCGAAAGGAGCTTTTTTTATTTAATCACTAAAAAGTGTTTCTAACTTATTTATAATTATTAAATTTCATTCTTTAATAATTATAAATAAGTTAGAAACACATCCTAAATAAACATGGGGAAAATTATTTCCCCACAAACAATAATATAACTGCTATTTATCAATAGGAAGTAATGGTCTTTTTCCTAATAAATAATCTTTAAAATGTTGTATTGCTTTATCATGGTCAAAACATAAATGCGGCACATCTTCTAAACGACAAAAATGAGCATTAGAAGCATCATCACCAGCATTTAATAAAGCAATATCTTTTGCTTTTGCCACATACGTAACTGTTAACGTATGAAAACGTGGATCACGATTTGGCTTAGAATAAACACCCAAAATACCCAATAATTCAATATCAAGTCCTGTTTCTTCTTTCATTTCACGAATTGCTGCCTCCTCAACACTTTCCCCTGTTTCAACAAAACCACCAGGCAAAGCAAATCCATGCGGTTCATTTAATCTTTCAATTAATACAATTCCTTTATTTTCATCATAAATAATACAATCTGCAGTGGGATATGGATTATCATATTTAGAAATATCCTTATGACAATGTGGGCAAGTTTTCATATTATTATCCTATTATATTGAAATTATGGTTAAAAAATACAGTAGAAGGTATAACTCCTTCTCGTAAAATTTTTATAGTTCTATTACCAGCAAACGAAATAATAGTGGAAGCAAGTCCCCCTTGTGGCACAATATCGGAATCAATATACCCATTAACTTTTTGTAGAATATCTTTATTCATTTTATGTATTGTAGTTACAGGTTCTCCCCCACTTATATTAGCACTACTAGAAATAACAGGTTCTTTTATACCATCAGCCAATGCTATTGCTATGGGATGTGAGCTTTGCCTAATAGCAATATTTTTTGTTCCTCCTGTAAGAATATCAGGTACAAAAGTTCTAGCTGGCAAAATAAAAGTTAAAGGACCAGGCCAAAAAAGACTAGCTAAATCAATCACATCATTCTTGATCGTATCCTCAATCATAGCAAATTGAAATACTTGATCTAAATCTGATGTTATTGTGGGTAATGGCATAGCAAGCAAACGTTTTTTTATTTTAAAAATATTTAAAATTGCAGTTTCAGAACTCATTTTACAACCAATTCCAAAAAAAGTTTCTGTTGGATATAAAATTATTCCATCTTTTTTTAAAATATCTATTGCATTTTCAAGATTAAGCTCTATCATATAAACCTCTTTGTCTAAAAATATATTCTTTTTATTCTCCTGTCAAAGGCACTCAAAGATATATTTTGCCTTTTCCCAAAAAATACACTATACTTTTTTAGTTGAAAAAGAAAAATAGGAGCTTATATGAAAAAAATTATTGCTGCTAACTGGAAAATGTTTAAAACTGCTGAAGAAACAAAACAAACCATCACAGAATTAAATAAACTTTTAGAAAATATTCCATTAGAAAAAAAAGAAATTCTTATTTTTCCACCTTTTACATCATTAGAAACAGCTGTAACAACTAATAATAATGATAAAATTGCAATCGGAGCACAAGATCTTTATCCAGCTAAAGAAGGTGCTTTTACAGGTGAAATTTCCCCTGCTATGATTTTAGCTTGCGGGGCAACATGGGTTTTAACAGGGCACTCTGAACGTAGACATATTATTAAAGAAGATAATGCCCTTGTAGGACAAAAAACAATATTTGCATTAGCTAGTGGTTTAAATGTTGTCGCTTGCATAGGGGAAACATTAGAACAACGCGAAGCTGGAAATCTTTATGATGTTTTAGCAGAACAATTACAGCAAACCCTTGCTAAACTCCCAACACCCCTTTCACCAGAACGCCTTGTTATTGCCTACGAACCTGTTTGGGCTATTGGAACAGGTAAAACTGCAAATGCAGAAGATATTATTGAAGCACATACTATTATTCGTGAACTTCTTAAAAATATTATTGGTGTATCAGCCATGCAAACAAGAATCCTATATGGTGGCAGTGTAAAGCCAGAAAATGCTCAAGAAATTTTATCTCTTGATAATGTTGATGGACTTCTTGTTGGTGGAGCTTCCTTAAAAGCAGATAGTTTTGCAAAAATTATTTCTGCCTAAAAGAAATTTTTCTTGATTTTTTTTTCTTCTTGGTTAATAATATTAACCGTGTTAGACTAAAGGTGTTTTACGCACCATAAGGAGCAATGTGTGCAATCAGGTATTTTAATTCTTCATGTTCTTGTTTGTGTTATTTTGATTTTACTTATTCTTTTACAATCAGGTCGTGAAGGTATGGGCGTTATTTTTGGTGGAGGAAATAACAGTTCTGTATTTGGTAGTCAAGGTGCAGGTGGAATTTTAGTAAAACTCACTACCTTTTTAGCTATCCTTTTTGTTGTAACATCTTTAGGATATAATGTTCTTACTTCTACAAAAAATAATGTAAAATCTGTATTAGATGTACAATTTGAAGAAACAGCACCTGTTAATCCTGCTCCAGTAAGTGTAGAAAAAGCAAAAGAAGAACCTAAAAAAGCTGGTGCTATTACTGATAGAAATAATACAGAAGTTGATAAACAAGAAGCAAAAGCAGAAGAAAAACCTATTGCTAAAGAAGAAGAAAAAACAGAAGAAACAAAAACTGAAAATACTACTTCCCCTGTAACTCCTTCTGAAAAAGAAAAAACAAATACAACAAAATAAATATAAAAATAGCCTTAGAAATAAGGCTTTTTTATAAAATTCAAAACTTGACAAAAATTTAATTTATGCCTATTCTTTTTATACAAGGAAACCGGACGGCGGTAACGTCGCCAACCCCGCCAGATCTGAAAGGAAGCAACGGTAACGATTGTTATTGGGTGTCCGGTTCCCAAAAAGCACAAAGAAATTTGTGCTTTTTTTGTATTAAATTTTTTTCATAAATTTAACACTACAATATAACAATTTTTATACCTTTTTATTCAATACTGTCGTACTTTGATTTACAATTAAAAAATTATAAATAATTTGGAAATATACCCTATTTGTATAGCTAATTACTATCATTCTCCATTACTTAATGAATTATTGTAAGCTCTATATTTCCCCATGCTCCTATGTTTTCATCAATTTGTAAAAAAATTCCCATTAATCCACTTGATTCTGTACTATTATTATATGGATTATCAAGAATTTTAATTAAGTTATCTTTTTTTGCTTTTTCTAATAATAAAGAAATATCCTCTTTTTTCTGTAATTGATTACAATAACTTGTTGCTAACGCATCAGCTAATGAAGCATTTTTTGCAATAATTAAAGCCAAATCGCCTTTTCCAAAACTTAACGAATGCCCTATTTTTGCAGAAGAGGAACAAATACTTAAAGGCATATCAGAAGGATTAATTTTTAATCCTAACATACAATTTTCTTGAGGATTAGGCATTATTCCAATAATTCTTTCTTTTTTTGAATAAAGATAAATATCACCACCATTTTCAACAATAACATCATCTGGTAATTGATTATTCTTCAAATACTCATGAATAAAACAACAAACTATTTGTGCAATAGTACCTGCAATAGCTGCAAAAGGTCCAACATAAGCATATTTTGCACTTTCACACATTATTTCAATATAATTAGGTGCATTTTTTGGTATAGCAATAGGCTCTAAACTATGCTGTATTTCTGGAACAAGCTGTATCCAAAATTTTATAACATTTCGTATTTCTTGAACTTTATTTTTGATAAGAGTAGTAATAAGGTCTGCTTTAATTTGTGACGTAAGCGTAATTAAAAGATCTGTTTCTTCAATAATAATTTGAATTTTTTGTTCCAAATTATCTTTTGTATATAATGTTCTATAATTTCTATATGGACTTAAATAAATATTATTTCGCATAATGTTCTCAATATTTAAAACTTTACATTTATACAAGAAATGAGTAAGCTTTTTGTTGCAATCTTAATGAAGAAATTATGCTGTTTATACTTGAAAAAATCAAGTGTTTACAACTAATATTATAGGGAGAATGTAATGAGTAAAGCACAAAAAGTTATCCTTGCTTATTCTGGTGGTTTAGATACTTCTGTTATTTTAAAATGGCTTCAAGTTCATTACAACTATGAAGTTATCACAATGACTGCTGATTTAGGACAAGAAGATGATCTTGACGGTGTAGAACCAAAAGCACTTAAAACAGGTGCAACAAAAGCATATATTGAAGATTTAAGAGAAGAATTTGCTCGTGATTATATTTTTCCTATGCTTCGTTCTGGTTGCCTTTACGAAGGCAGATATTTATTAGGTACTTCTGTTGCAAGACCACTTATTGCAAAAAGACTTGTAGAAATTGCCAAACAAGAAGGTGCTACTGCCATAGCACATGGTGCTACTGGTAAAGGGAATGATCAAGTTCGTTTTGAACTTTCAATTAATGCATTAGCTCCTGAATTAAAAGTTATTGCGCCTTGGCGTGAATGGGATTTAATGTCAAGAACAGCACTTACTGAATTTGCACAACAACATGATATTCCTCTTTCAACAAGCAGTAAACATTACAGTATTGATAGAAATATGCTTCACTGCTCTTTTGAAGGTGGTGAACTTGAAGATCCTTGGTCAGAACCAGCTCCAGAATCACATATTATGGCTGTACCAGTTGAACAAGCTCCAAACGAACCAGAATATATTACCATAACCTTTGAAAAAGGTGATGCTGTTGCTCTTAATGGTAACTACATGAAACCAATGGACATAATGATTACCTTAAATAAAATTGCAGGAAAACATGGTATTGGTCGTCTTGATATGGTAGAAAATCGTTTTGTAGGCATGAAATCTCGTGGTGTATATGAAACCCCTGCTGGAACTGTTTTATTTATTGCTCATCAAGATCTTGAAGGTATTTGTCTTGACCGTGAAGCCTTAGCTACACGTGCTACAATTATGCCTCGCTATGCAGCTGCTATTTATAATGGTTTTTGGTTCTCTCCAGAAAGAGAAGCAATGCAAGCTTTAATTGATAAAACTCAAGAAGGCGTTTCTGGTGAAGTTCGCTTAAAATTATATAAAGGTATGGCTTGGCCTGTTGGACGTTTTTCTCCTAATAGCCTTTATTGCCATGATCTTGCTACTTTTGAAGAATGTGCAACGTATGACCATAAAGATGCAGCAGGCTTTATCCGTTTACAAAGTTTACGTATTCGTGGCTATGCTGATCGCATAAAAAAATATTAATTTTTTAGGGGAAAAACTTTTATAAAAGTTTCTCCCCTCCCCTTACAAAACTTTTTTATAAAGTAATAAGGGAATGGTATAATACAATTATATTTTATTAATAATTATAAAATAGATAAGTAAAAAATTTATCTTTTTTAAAAGGGTAACTAATGGCTGCACAAGTAAAACCTTGGGGAGGACGTTTTAAAGAATCTACCTCCAAAGAAGTTGAAGCATACACAGAATCTATTTCTTTTGATACCAAAATGTATAAGCAAGATATTATGGGATCAAAGGCTCATGCCAAAATGCTTGCAGAGCAAGGTATTATTACTCAAGAAGAAGCAACTATTCTTTGCAAAGGGTTAGAAAGTGTTTTAACAGAAATTGAAAACGGTACGCTTACATGGAAACAAGAACTAGAAGACGTACACATGAATATTGAAACACGACTTACTGAACTAGTTGGAGAAGTTGGTAAAAAATTACACACAGGTAGAAGTAGAAATGATCAATGTTGCTTAGACTTACGACTTTTCACTTCCGATGCATTACGCGAATGGACAAGATTAGCTAAGGAACTTATTGCAACTTTTGTCCATAAAGCAGAAGAAAATCAAGGAGTTCTATTACCTGGTTGTACGCATATGCAACCAGCACAACCAGTCAGTCTTGCTCATCATTTATTAGCTTATGCATGGATGTTTAAACGTGACATAGAACGCATAGAACAAGCAGAAAAAAGAGCAAGAATCAGCCCACTTGGTGCAGCAGCCTTAGCAGGAACGACATATAATTTAAATCCTCAATCTGTTGCAAATACTCTCGAAATGTATGGAGTATTTAAAAATAGTATGGATACAGTAGCAGACCGTGATTATGTACTTGAGGCTATGTTTACTGGTTCTGTAATTATGATGCATTTATCACGTTTTTGTGAAGAGCTTATTTGGTGGGCAAATCCTCAATTTGGTTTTGTACAATTATCTGATGCTCATTCAACAGGTTCTTCTATTATGCCACAGAAGAAAAATCCTGATGTAGCAGAAATTATGCGAGGTAAAACAGGTAGAGCTTACGGCAATCTTATGAATTTACTTACAACATTAAAAGGCTTGCCTCTTACCTATAATAGAGATTTACAAGAAGATAAAATTCCATTTATGGACACAGATAAAACAGTACAAACATCATTAAGTATTATGGCTGATATGTTAATGGGTATTCGTTTTCGTGTTGAAAGAATGGAAAAAGCATTAAAAGCTGGCTTTTTAAATGCTACGGAATTTGCTGATTATATTACAACAAAAGGCATACCTTTTAGAGAATCACATCACATCACAGGTCGTGCTGTTGCTATGGCAGAAGAACGAGGTGTTGGTTTAGAAGATTTAACTCTCAATGATTTTAATATGCTTTGTAAAGATTATTCTATTGAAATTACAGATGAAGTTTATATTTATTTAGACTATTATACTGCTGTAAAAAGAAGAAATATCAGTGGTGGCACTGGTCCAATTTCTGTAAAAAATCAATTAGAAGAATTAAAAAACTGGCTTGAACAATAATGAAAGTATATATTGCGTCCTCTTTTAAAAATATTCATGCTGTACGCTTACTTGCAAAACAAATGCAAGAAATGGGATATGAAATTTTAGATTGGACAAAAAAAGCTACCCCACCAGAAGGATTAAATGCTAATCAACGCCGTGAATGGATGGATACAGATCATGGCGGTGAAGTTTTTAATTTTTGTGCTAAATCCTGCCAATTAGCCAATCTTATTGTTTACTTAGGAACATCTGGACAAGATGCAGGAGTCGAAGTTGGTATGGCTTTTGCCTATAACAAACCTATTCTTGCTATTAAAGGACCTTTAGAATCTCCGGGTCTTATGCTTTATGGTGCTGGAACTATTTGGGTAGAACATATAGAACAGGCTTTACAAATTTTACAAGAAATTATATATAGTAAAAATACTACTAATAAAAATATTAAATTATCAAATAATAGTAAAAAAATTTTAGACATGATATAAAATGTATTTTTATTTTAATAAACTGCACAGATTAACTATTTTTTTAGCTATATTCACCCTTTTTTAGGGAGACTCCTTTTTTTTCATTTTTTGATATTGTTAAATTTTTTAATGTTTAAAGGAAAATTTAAAACAAATTCTCCATTCTTATTATTTAATATATTTTATTCAAAATATATTAAATAAGTGTAATATTATCAATATAATACACTATCTAAGTAAAAACATTAATAAAAACTATCTTGTTAACAATCTAGGATATTTTACAATACATTTTCTTTTTATTGTAAATACCATATCCTATTAAGGTATGTTTCCAACTTATTTATAATTATAAAACTTTATTCTCTGATAATAAAAATAAATTTAGAAACACACCTTACTTTTATTAACATTTAATTTTTATTCATAAAATTTACCAATATCCTTATTTATTATCATTTTATCAAAAATATTGGAGTATTAATATGGTTCACAAAATAACTTGGTTACATTGGTTATTTCTAGCTTTTTCTATTTTATTTGAAGTAAGTGGTACATCAATAATGAAAATTTCTCATTCTTGGAACTTTCAATTTGCTTCAGAATTAGGACTTATTATTATGTGGTCTTTTCTTGCCTTATCCTACTTTTGCTTAGCAAAAGCGACAACTGCCTTACCTGTTGGGGTAGCTTTTGCTTTATGGGACGCATCAGGATTAGTTTTAATTGTTGCTTTTTCTGTTACCATTTTAGGCGAAAATTTAGATTTCATTAAAACAATAGGATTAATTTGTGTCTTAACTGGTGGTTTTTTAGTTCATAAAGGAACAGATGCACATTAGGAGAATAAAATGGAATTTCTATCAAATATATTTTCTTTTTCTGTAATTTTGGTTTTAGGATCAGCTATCTTAGATATTATTGCTAATATTTTATTAGCAAAATCAAATGGTTTTAAAAATAAAATCTTAGGTATTATAGCCTTGCTTTGCGTTGCTATTGCCTTTTGGTTTTTATCTATTGCAGTTAAAGAACTAGATTTATCTGTTGCGTATGCGTTATGGGGTTGTTTTGGAATACTTGGTACAAGTTTATCTGGTTGGATATTACTTGGACAACGTATGCATAAAACGGCTTTTTTAGGTATTGCTCTTTTAATGTGTGGTATTGTTTTATTACGAATATAATTTTAGGGTGTATTTCTATTTTTTATTTTATAAAAAATAGAAATACACCCTTATCACTTCAACTAGCTATTATATAAACTAATACTAAATTTCTAAATTAATCTTATTTTATTTTTTCTTTTGGGGGAAATGATTTCCCCCAATTCCCCTCAATTAGATAAATTTATTAAAATAAATTTACCTAATTGAGGGCATAAATAAAAAATCTTTTTTGTTATTATTTTTTCTCTTCAAAAATACATATTAACATTATGATTGATAAATTTGCTCTAACCAAATATTATTTGCATTTGTTACATCATTATCAGAAATTTTTACATTAAAAGCATATTGATAATGTTTTGCACAAGGAGTATTAAGGACAAAGTCAATAATTGGTTCTGGTAATAAAGATAAATCCAGACTTTCGTCTTCAGTCAATAATTTTTTGGCAATAACACTTATATTTGTAATTTGAAAATTAAATTTATTCAATAAAGCAATTATTGTTCTTGCAGTATAAAATTTTACATGAGATTCATCTAAAATTCCTGTTTCTTGATAATTAAATTCCCCTAATAATAAAGATAACTTAACAGATAAATGATTAACATTAGGAACAGAAATAATAATATTACCATTTTCTTTAAGATAATATTGTAATTTTGATAATAATTTTTCTGGCGTTGTAAGGTGTTCAATAACATCAGTAATAACTATTGTATCAAAATAATGTTTATATTCATCTAATTCTGTATTAATATTATTTAAATCAATTTGATATAACGCTTGATATGCATTTCTTGACTGACAAATTTCTAATTGTTCTTTTGAAAAATCAACACCAACAACCTCACATTTGCGTTTATAAAAAAGATATGCACCAAAGCTACCTGTTGCACAACCTAAATCTAGCACTCTTGATTTATAACTTATTGAATCATTAGCAAAACCATACGCCCCAAATGGTTTTTCTATTTCAAAATTATTATAAATTTTTTCATTACTCATTCTATCACCTATTAAAAATAAAGACCACCTTTAAAAAAAGATGGTCTTCAAAAAACAATTTATTTTAATTTATTATCTTTTAATTCTACAACTTGCCATGGTAAACCATATTTATTAAGCATTTCCATAAAAGGATCTGGATCCATTTGTTCCATATTCCAAACACCTGGTTTCATCCATTTACCTTGTACCATCATCATAGCCCCAATCATTGCTGGAACACCAGTAGTATAGGAAATAGCTTGAGAACCAAGTTCTTCATAACAAGCTTCATGTTGACAAATATTGTAAACATAAAAAGTTTTATCTTGACCATCTTTTTTACCTTGCATTACACAACCAATACAAGTTTTTCCTTTAGTAAGTGGCCCTAAGGAAGCTGGATCAGGAAGAAGTTTTGATAAAAATTGAATTGGCACAATAGATTGACCTTGATATTCAATAGGTTCAATTCCAAGTAATCCTACCCCACCAAAAACTTTTAAGTGATTAAGATAATTATCAGAAAAAGTCATCCAGAATCTAGCACGGCGAATACCTTTAAGGTTTTGTACTAGGGATTCCAATTCTTCATGATACATAAGATAGCAATTTTTAGGACCAATATTATCTGGAAAATCAAAGCTCATTTTCCAAGAAAGAGGATCTGTTTCTACCCATTCACCACGTTCCCAGTAACGACCACGAGCAGTTACTTCACGAATATTAATTTCTGGGTTAAAATTTGTTGCAAAAGGTAAACCATGATCACCTGCGTTAGCATCAATAATATCAAGAACATTAATTTCATCTAAAAGATGTTTTTGTCCATAAGCACAAAATACATTAGTAACACCTGGATCAAAACCACTGCCTAAAAGAGCCATTAATCCTTTTTCTTTAAATTTATCTTGATAAGCCCATTGCCATTTATATTCAAATTTTGCAACATCTAAAGGCTCATAGTTTGCTGTATCAAGATAATGCACATTACATTCTAAGCAAGCATCCATAATAGTAAGATCTTGATAAGGAAGAGCCACATTGATAACCATTACAGGGTTTACTTTTTTGATAAGAGTTACAAGTTCTGCAACATTATCAGCATCAACAGCAGAAGTTTCAATATTAACGCCATAGCGTTGTTTTACTGATGCCGCAATAGCATCACATTTTGATTTAGTACGGCTTGCTAAATGAATTTCCGTAAAAACTTCTTTAGCTTGTGCACATTTATGCACAACAACAGAACTTACACCACCAGCACCGATGATTAAAACTCTTGCCATTTTTATCTCCTTTGTGGATTAACTATTATAAAAATAGTTATGAGTTTATGTGTTAAATATAATTTTATATTACTTTTCTTGTTTTATTACCTAATTACACATTATCGTTCAAAATAGGTATAACCACGCATTCCATTTTCAAAAGCCTGCATAATCGAAAAACGTTCTGCTGGACTAATTTGTTTATCACGGACAGCTCGTTCTGCATTATGTCGAATATTTTCCATAATTCTGCGTGGCTCATATTCCACATACGCAAGAATATCAGAAACAGAATCACCACTTATTTCTCGCACAAATTCATAACTTCCATCTTCTTGAATACGAATAGAAACAACATTAGTATCCCCAAGAAGATTATGCAGATCTCCAAGTGTTTCTTGGTATGCACCAACTAAAAATGCTCCTAAATAATATTCTTCACCTGCTGTCATGGAATGTAATTCAAGAGTATTTTTCATGCCTTGCATATCAATAAAATTATTAATACGTCCATCACTATCACAGGTCATATCAGATAAAATCCCTCTGCGTTCTGGGTATTCATTTAGTCTATGAATAGGCATAATAGGGAAAACTTGATCAATAGCCCATGAATCAGGTAATGATTGGAATACACTAAAATTACAATAATAAATATCTGCTAAAGTAGAATCAATTTCGTGTAAATCCTTTGGAATAACTTTTAATTTTGATTTTTCTTCAGCAATAGAACGCATAATAGCCCAAAAATATCGTTCTGCTAATGTTCTTTGACGAAGTGTAGCCCTACCTGTAATAAAAAGCTGACGAACTTCATCATAATAATACATTGCATCATTATAACATTCTTGTAAACTACGTACATTAACTGATTCTAATGCTTCTTTCAAATTCATAATAGCTTCTGGACAATCTTCCCCAAGCTTTTCTGGCAAACTGCCAACTTCAATAAGGCTTACATCTAAAATATTAAAAAGAAGTATAGAATAATACGCAACAGTTGCACGCCCTGATTCTGTCACTATATGTGGATGTGGAATATTTTGTTCGTCCATTATTGCCATAACAGATTCAACAACGTCAGTACAATATTCACTTAATGAATAGTTTCTTGAACTTACATAATTGGTATGCGATCCATCATAATCAACAGCAAGACCACCCCCAAGATCAATATACCCCATTGCAGCACCTTCTTGCACCAAACCTGCATAAATTCTTGCTGCTTCCATTACAGCAGAACGAATATCACGAATATTAGGTATTTGTGAACCTAAATGATAATGAAGAAGTTTTAAACAACCAAGCATATTTTCTGCTTTTAAAATATCCACAACATCAACAATCTGTGCAGAAGTAAGGCCAAAAGAAGAACGTTCTCCCCCTGATTCTGCCCAGTGTCCAGTAGTTGCTTTTGTGCTTAATTTTACACGCACCCCTATTTGTGGTGTAACATCAAGAACTTTAGCTCGTTCTAAAATAGTATCTAATTCACCTGGCATTTCAATAACAAAAATACAGTTATACCCAAGCCGCATAGCATGAAGACCAAGATCTATAAATTCTTCATCTTTATAACCATTACAAATAAGACAAGCTTTTCTACTTTTAATTTGCGAAACTGCGGCAATAAGTTCTGCTTTTGATCCCACTTCCATACCATGATGAAAACTTTTGCCATAATCAGCTATTTCTTCTACTACTTGCTGTTGCTGATTTACTTTAATAGGAAAAACACCACGATACTCCCCTTTATAGCCAAGAGTATCAATAGCTTCCTTAAATGTTTGATGTAATAAGGCTATTTGTGAATCTAAAATATTTTCAATACGCAAAAGAACGGGCATATCATAACCACGATCTTTTATTTCATTAATAATTTCTAAAACACTAACTTCTGGGCCACCTTCTTTACCAAAAGGCCGAATAATAACTTCACCATTTTTATTTATATCAAAATACCCAGCACCCCAGTTACGAATACCGTACATTTCAACAGAATCTTCAATATCCCATTTTGTTTGTGTACTTTTTTTTGCCAATTCTTCTACCTCGTTGGTATTATATAAATTATTTTTGAAACATTAAAATTATAGCTTTAAAAAAGCATTTTGTCACGGTAAAATTTTTCTATTAAATTAATGCGTTTTTTTTCTTTTAATGTATACTTTTTTTGAGGATAATTATGGCTAAAGAATTTCAAAAATATATTATGCATATTGATATGGACGCTTTTTATGCCTCCATTGAACAACGCGACAATGCCGAATATAAAGGAAAACCAGTTATTATTGGCGGAAGAACAAGAGGTGTTGTTTCCACTTGTTCCTATGAAGCAAGAAAATTTGGCATACACTCTGCTATGCCCATACATGAGGCAAAAAGAAAATGCCCACAGGGAATCTATATTTTACCTAGAATGAAATATTATCAAGAAGTTTCAAAAATGATTTTTGAAATTTTACAAAATTATTCTCCCTTAGTTGAAATGGCTTCCATTGATGAAGCGTATCTTGATATTACAGGACTTGAAAATTTATTTGGCACTCCAGAACAAATTGCTAAAAAAATTCAAACAGAAATTTTTCAAAAAACTAATGGACTTACAGCTTCTGTTGGTATTGCTCCTATCAAATTTTTAGCAAAAATTGCCTCTGACGAAAATAAGCCACACGGATTATTTATTCTTACCAAAGAAACTATGTTTGATTATTTACATAATCTTAATATTCAAAAAATTCCGGGAGTTGGAAAAAAATTTGTTATTGAATTAAATAAAATTGGAATAAAAAAATGTGCTGATGTTCTAAATATTTCAAAAGATTTTTTAGAAAAAAAATTTGGAAAAGCAGGAATTATGCTCTACGAACGAGCAGAAGGAATTGATGAAAGAGAAGTAACACCTTATACAGAAAGAAAATCAGAAAGTGCTGAAACAACATTAGACGAAAATATTATAGATAAAACAATTCTAAAAAAATGGTTATTAATACACGCAGAACGTGTTGGTATGGGACTTAGAAAACAAAATTTAAAAGGCAGAATTATTACCATTAAAATAAAATATGCTGACTTTAAACAAATTACACGACAACGAACACTAGAAAAAAGAACAAATGCAACAGATACTATTTTTGAAAATGCGTGTTATTTATTAGATGAAATACCATTAATAAAACCTGTACGCTTAATTGGTGTAGGCGTTTCTGGCTTTGAAGAAATACAACAAAAACAATGCTCTTTACTTGATTATACAACACAAACTCCTAAACAAGAATTAGAAACAAAAAGAAATAATCTTGATTTAACACTAGATACATTAAGAAATAAATATGGCTTAAAAGCTGTTATTCGAGGAAAACTTTTTGAGCAATAATTATACAAAAAAACTTAATTCAAACACAAAAAATAAAATTGTATTCCTTAAAAACAACTAAATAACATTGCAATTTAGTTTCCTTTAAAATATAATTCATAAGAGGAAATAAAAATGGCAATTACAATTTATTATCATGAACAAAAAATACTTGTTGATTATTCACAATTTCCAACTAATGCATTAGCACATTTAATTTTTACCCATTCAGAACTTCCCCCAAGACCTCTTTGTACTGGAATAGGTAAATGTGGTCGCTGTAAAATAAAATTTATTAATAATATTCCTGAACTGACAGAATTAGAAAAAAAACTTTTATCAGAAGAAGAACAAAAAAATAATATCCGTTTAGCTTGTAAACACCCTTTAATTGATAATACTATTTTTGAAATTTTTGATGATTTACAAAAAAATTCTACACAATTAGAACTTAATATTGAAAATCTTCATTCTTTAACTCATTGTAATCTTTTCATTGACTTAGGAACAACATCTATACAATGGGAAGTGAGAAACGAAACAAATTCCTATGCAAAAGGGCAAATTCTCAACCCACAAATGATTGCTGGTGCTGATGTTATGGCTCGTTTATATTATGTGAATTTTATTGAAAAAACAGAAAAAAGTCTTTTACAAAGACTTGTTATAGACTATATCAAAAAACTAGTTACTGCATTAAAAACAAAAAATATTATTATTGATGAAATATCCATTGGGGCAAATCCTGCAATGACGGCTATTTTCTTAGGAAAAGAAAGCAAAGGGCTTATGCAAGCACCTTATCAATTATTAAATAAAGGAAATAATTACACAAAGTTAGAAAACTTACCTCCTATTTACACACCTCCACAAATTAGTGCTTTTATTGGAGCAGATGCTTGTGCTGGTTTTGCTTTTGTTTTAGCTCATTATCCAGAATTACAAAACTTTATTTTAGCCGACTTAGGAACTAATGGCGAATTTATTTTTTATAATAAGAAACAAAATTTTGCTGCAAGTATACCACTTGGACCTGCACTTGAAGGCGTAGGAATGCGATGTGGTGGAGCTGTACATAATAAAGGTGAAAATATTATTCTAAATTTTCATTTAAGTCCTTTAGGCTTATCCTATACCTGCAAAGGTACTCCTCAATTTATTTGTGGTGCTGCATATTTAAATCTTATTAATATTTTACTTTCTGTACAACTTATTGATAGACAAGGATTTTTTATTACAAGCAATTCTCCCCTTGCTCAAAAAATCCAAAAACAAATAAAAACCATAAATAATGAAAAACGCCTTTATATCACAGAAACATTATATATTTGTGCAGAAGACATAGAAAATATTCTTAAAGTAAAAGCTGCTTTTTCCTCTGCAATAGAAATTTTTATGGAAAAAAATACCATTGAAAACTTCTTTTTATCTGGATCACTAAGTCAATATATTCCTCTTGAAACATTAGAAAATTTAGGTTTCCTGCCAAAAACAAATAAAAATAAAACTAAAATTTTAGGAAATACTTCTTTACAAGGATTAATTGAACTTAAAAATAATCCACAACTCATTACACAACTTATTGATAATATTAATAAAATACAACTTATTGATTTAACTAATCAAGAAGAGTATAACACACGATACATTGAAAATATGCATTTTTAAGTAGGTTATATGCAAAAAGAACTTTTTACAGAATTTGATACATTTACACAAAAAGGATTATCACTTATTTATCCTTTACTTGATAAAATCATACCCATGAAAGCAAGCCATAAAAAAGAACTTCCTTATGCTTGCAAAGATCTATCAGAATATCTTACTGTTGATAGAGAATTTTTATCACGTCCCTATTGGACAAGTCCCCGCCTTTTATCTGCATATTTTCACTTTTTTATGCAATGGAATTTAATCCGATTAACAAAACTTTTTCCCTCTCTTAATTTTGGTACATTACCACAAAAAGCAACGTTTATAGATTTAGGATCAGGCCCTTTAACTCTTCCTATTGCACTATGGTTATCTCGTAAAGATTTACGAACAAAAAAAATAACTTTTATCTGCTGTGATATTGCCCCACAACCATTACAAATAGGAAAACACCTCTTTGAAGAACTCAAAAAAAATCTTGATCCACATTCTCCTTGGCAAATAAAAATACTTCGTACTCCAAACCATAAAGCCTTACGTCAAATAAATGAACGTCCTTTTTTAATAACAATGGGAAATGTTTTAAATGAAAGTGATGAGAAAAAAAATATTTCAACCCATGAACAAATCACACAAATTTTTACAGATGCTTCCCTAACATTAGCAGAAAATGGAAAAATCTTTGTTGTTGAACCAGGAACAAGACAAGGAGCAAGAATGATTCAAATTTTACGTAACCTTGTTACAAAACAGCATATTGAAGATGATTATGAAAATGAATTTGAAGATAATGATAATTTTGAAAATACAATAAGATCTCAATTTATTACAGAAAATTTTATAGAAGATTTTGAAAATGAAGACGCTCCTTTTAAAATATTAAGCCCATGCCCTAAAGACATTGCTTGCCCACTTGCAAACAAATTCCTTAATAAGCAAAATGCATGGTGTCATTTTAACGCAAAAGCTACCCATATTCCAAAAGAATTAAAATTATTATCACAAAAAGCAGGACTTGATAAAGATTCGATAAGTCTTTCATATCTTTTCTTAGCAAAAAATGAAGAAGCAACAACCATTCTAAAACATGAAAATACACAAAAAAAAGCACGCATTATTTCTGATGCTTTTCTCGTACCTCGTTTTAAAGGCAGAGCAAGATATGCTTGCCATGAAAAAGGCTTATTGCTTCTTTTAGATAGTGCAAAATATCAAACAGGTACATTGTGTGAAGTAGAATTTCCACAAAAAACAGAACGCGATTTAAAATCAAAAGCTTTTTTTGCATGGGTAAAAAGTGACAAAAAGCAAACAATAACTGATTTTTTTAATACAGAAAAACAATACACACAAAATACAAAAGAAAAAAATCCCCCTCACACTACACATAAAAAAACACAAAAAAAGAATATATCCAATAAAAAATATTCTGATAAAGATTAGGAGCTGTCTCTAAATAAATTATTGTAACCAGATTAGACATGAAGCAATCATAACTGAGGCTTTGAACGTTATGGAAAGTTTTTCTGAACGCAGTGCAATTCGCTTATATGTTTTGAGTTTTG
>JARHYD010000075.1 GCA_029258655.1 Mailhella sp. | reverse complement strand
TAACACAAGAAGAATTACAACAAAAACTAGAACTCATTAATAATAGACCTAGAAAGTGTCTAAATTGGACAACTCCAATTGAAGTTTTTCTACAAGAGGTGTCGCACTTGGATTGACAATTCAGCATATAATAAAAAAACAACTATGATATTTAATTATAACTCAGTATAAACATCAGTAATTTATTAAATTTATTTTATAAAATAACCAAAAAAGCAAGATAAAACAACATATTTTTTTATTATAAAGTTATTTATTTTTTTTAGCGTTCTATTGAAATTTCTCCGCACAATATGTTTCATATCATATTAGAACATTATCGAGGTGTTATTTTCTTATAAGTCTGTGTGTATCGGATATAGTAAGAATAGATTTATCTAGGTATATTGTAATACCTTATAAACCTTATAAAAAGTATTAAAAGTATCATAAAGTATTACAACGTATTGTATTATAAAACCTTATAGAGGTTATTACCCTATAAAGGATATTATTAGTAGTTATAATACCATTAAAGGTGTTATTATAAATTGTATTTTATCAAGGCTATTACTAATAGTTATAATAATAGATATAGCTATAAACTTATTAAGAGCATTACTATTACTTATGGTTTAACTAATAGAATAGAAAAATAGAACACTACTATTTAATGAAATTGAAATAACCTAAATCAACCCAAAGGAACATTTCAATCAAAATTATTTATAGGGGTGTTTTATGAATAAACATCAAAACAAATTAGAAAACAGAAGAAATTGTACATTAACAACAGAACCAATTCATAAAGGTTTAGCAATCAATACGAACAAAGAAAAAGAACAAAGTTGCATAAAAGAAATACTTGATCCACTTCATGCACATTTAGCAGATATGACAGGAAAACATTCTAAAGTGTTATGTACTCGTTTTGACATACGAACTCCACAAGGAACAGAAGGATTAACTAATAAGCAAGTTAGTAGAATATTTGAAAACATAACTAGAGCAATAAACAGGGAAAACTATTCAGGAGGACATGATCCAGATCTTCGTCTTATAGGTGTAGCAGAGGATCAAGGACATGGAACACATTATCATTGCGTAGCTATGACTAATGCAAACGCTATTCAAAATCAATATAAGATTTTCAGTAAAGCAGAAAAGTATTTAGGAAAAGCATTAGATCTTTCTCCAGAAGAAACAAAAGGATTAGTTCATTATTGTAATACTCAGGGAACAAATGGAAACATTATTAAACGAGGAAGTGCAGATGAAGAAGAAAAGACTCATCAAGTTATGCATCAAATAAGTTATCTTGCAACTAAGCGAGGAAAAGAGAACACCCCTAAGGGGCAACATCTTTGGGTGGGAACTAGAGTACCTAAGAAACAAGCAAAATAAGTTATAAAAATAAAGAGATAGTCCTTATAGAAAATATAGGGACTATCTTTATCAAAATATTTATTCATACAAAAACATATAGAAGAGCAAAGAGTATCAAAAAGGACTAATAAGTACCTATATTCTCGGGTATAAAGAGATGAGGATTTTTCATATTTAGACATGGCTATATTAGCCATCAGCGTATCAGTATACACCTATAAAAGCTTCTATTGAGAAAAGCATATTTAAGTTTTTTATATGGAATAAAATATAGAGTTGGTGGAGTATTAAATAAAGGTATATCAAAATGGAGTTGACTGTCATATAAAATTTAATCTAGTATACTTAAAATAATTGCGAATGTGATCCTAGTCTTATTAATGTCAGAACATTTTCATATTGCTTGTGGTAAAGTAATAGTAAATCAGGTTTAATATGGCAATCTCTAAATCCAAATTTATCACCAATTAATGCATGATCACAATAACGTTCTTCTAGTTGCTCATCATTCATAAGTTTATATAAAATAGGGGAAAGAATTTCATCTAAATCAGGACGTTTCTTTTTTTCTCTTTTATAATCTCTTTTAAAGGCATTTGTCCATTCAATTCTACGACTAGAATCAGTCATTGTCATTTAATTCCTTGAAAAAATCATCTAATGTATGAGCTGTA
This sequence comes from Mailhella sp., assembly GCA_029258655.1. GTDB lineage: Bacteria > Desulfobacterota > Desulfovibrionia > Desulfovibrionales > Desulfovibrionaceae > Taurinivorans. Next base: position 1,015 of record JARHYD010000075.1, on the reverse strand, counting down.
TGAATATTTCCTTTTTCAACATCTTTTATTGCTTGCAAAGTTTCTTTGTTAGAAATAAGAAGTTCGGCTGGAAATGATTTTTCATGTGCTACTTTTGTAAGAATTATCCGAATAACATCAGATACAGTTAATCCAAAAGAAGCTAATACTACACTTGCTTCTTCTTTTATTTCTTTATTTATTCTTGCTTGAACTATTTGACTATTAGCCATATTTTCTCCTTTTTTCTTATTGTATTTCAAATGAAAGACAATGTAAATAGATTAATATATTCTTTCAAGCATTATGTTATTCATCAATTTACCATAAAAACTTATCAGGCATAAAAAAAATTACAAAGTTCCTTGTATATTCAGATAGTAACTAGTTTATATAAGCATATTTTTAGCATATATGTAGGATATTGTAGGATAGATATTTTCTTATTAGATTTTATTTCAATATAGTGTTATTCTGCCCAATTTTCTATTTGTAAATCTGGTATTCTTTCAAATTCCCTTACATTATTAGTTACTAAAATTATATTGTTAGATTTAGTATGAGCAGCAATAAGCATATCCATTGTTCCAATAATAGTCCCTCTTTTTTGTAAGAAAGCACAAATTTTGCCATATTCATTGGCTGCAATATCAGTAAAAGGCAAGACCTTCATAATAGAAAGAAAGCGAAGAAGAGCCATGTTGATTTTATCAGGGTAATTGCTTTTTTCTACGCCATGCTTTAATTCTGCTAGTGTAATAGCAGAAATGCAAATACCATTATGAAAATTTTCCTTTAGTATATTTAAAACTTGTTCTGGTTTATTTTTAATTGCATAAATACAAATATTAGTATCAAGCATATACATCATAAACTATCTCTTTCCCTATAAACTTCTTCTCTGCCATCTTCCATAAAGTCATCAGAAAAGCTATGTAGTCCTTCTAAAAAAGTTTGCCATAATTCATTTTTAGGTACTAGTAATACAGCATTACCTAAATTCTGTATATAAACTTCATCTTCAGTAAAACGAAAT
>JARHYD010000071.1 GCA_029258655.1 Mailhella sp. | reverse complement strand
TGTAAAATTAGGTTCTGTACCTTTTGAAATTCTAACACTTCACCGTTTATCAGGCGAAAACCTTCTTGCCTTAGCAAAAGACTAAGATTTTTTCATAAAAATAGTAAAACAATATAGCAAGTGTTTTTAAATTATCCATAACTACTTTAACACATTAGACTTATAAAACAAAAAATATTTTCATAAAATCATTGACCTAACAAGTTTCACTCTCTGAAAGCGAGGAGCGAAGCGACTTGCTGAAAGAGTGTGAAACTGGGGGGCATTGCTTGGGGGTACAGGGGGTGAGAGCTAGGGGGGATTTCCCCCGTTAGCTTATCCCCTGCTCGGGTCAAAGTGCTGAACCCCCTTATAAAACGTGATACTATGTACTAGTAGAATAAATAAGAAAATGTTATATCAACAAGAAAAAGAAAATTAATTCACTCCTCCTAATCTGTTACCATATCTTTTATTATGAAAAATCACGCATAATGTATTTCTCATTTACAACTTATAAATACTCAATAAGATTTTTTATCAAAAAACAGTATAAAAATATTGACTAGATAAAATCATATCTATATACCCTATTTCTATACTATACTAAGGAAAATTTTATGAGTTTTAATTGGAATGCTGGCTATTTAATTGATACAGACTATGCATATAGTTATTTTAGAGAATTACACCCCCTCTATTTGCAATTTCTTTTATTAACAAAAGGTTATCAATGTTTTCCAATTAAAACTGCTTGTGAATTAGGTTTTGGACAAGGTTTATCTATTAATATTCATGCCACAACTTCTGATATTTCTTGGTATGGTAATGATTTTATTACATCACAAGTTGAAAATGCCAACAAAATAGCCAAACTATCACAAAATAATGCCAAACTCTATGATGATTCTTTTCAAGAATTTCTTTATAGAACAGACTTACCACAATTTGATTTTATCGGCTTACATGGTGTTTGGAGCTGGATTTCTGATGAAAATAGAGAAATTATTCTTAAATTTATTCAAACAAGACTTTCTGATAATGGAATTGTTTACATAAGTTATAATAGCTTACCAGGTCAAAATAATATAGCTCCATTACGAGAACTTTTTGTATCCCATGAAAAATATAATGATTTTTCCAATGATACCTTTGAAACTCGAATAAAAAATTCCCTTTTCTATACAGAAAAAATTTTACACAATGCACCTAACTATACAAAAGAAAATACAGATAGTTTAACTATACTAAAAAAATTACAAACAATCGATAATCCAAAATACTTAGCCCATGAATATTTCCATGAAAATTGGAAATCAATGTACTTTTCTGAAATTGCAAAAAATTTAGAATCACTTAATCTTCATTTTGCTTGCTCTGCTCATACATGGGAACATCTTGATTTTATTAATTTTTCTGAACAACAAAAAAAATTATTATCAGAAATACAATCTCCTATTTTTCGTGAAACAGTAAGAGATTTTCTTTTTAATAAATGTTTTAGAAAGGATATTTGGATAAAAAATCCTCAAAAACTACCTAAACAAGAACAAAAAAATGCTCTACGAAAACTTTCTTGCATACTAACTTGTCCTTTAGAAAAAGCTCCGCAAACAATACATTCTCTACAAGGAGAAATGGACGTAAAAGATATTTATGCACCTTTTTATGCTATATTAGGAGATAACAAAATACATACTCTTGAAGAACTTGAAAACACATTAAGAAAATATGCAATCAATCTTGATCATATTATTAATGTACTTCTTTGTTTAAATGCACAACAAGTAGTATCTATTACTCAAAATCCATCACCAGAAATAAAAGAAAAAACACGAAAACTCAATGCATTTCTTCTGCAACAAACATATAAAGAAATGAATATGGAAATTTTAATTAGTCCTTATACTGGTGAAGCTTTTCCTGTAAAAAATCTTTATCAGCTCTTTATTCAAGCATATACCTATTATAAAGAAAAAAATTCTGCTGAGTATATAGCAAAATATACATTGGATTTTTTAACTCAACACAACATAGAATTATTTCATAAAGGAAAAAAACATAATATTGTAACTCTCATGGAAGAAACAAAAAATTTTATGCAAGAGCTTCCTCTCTTACAACAACTAGGAATTATAGAAAAGTTTTAATAACTATTTTGCATAAATTACATCTATTACAAAAATATTATTTCTTTTTTTGCTGTAACTTTTCAAGTAAAAAAAGAAATTCTAAATTATGCTCTCTATTTATATCCATTGTTTTTAAAACTCGCCATTCTCGTGGATTAAGAAAAGAAACAAAATCACTTACAGCTTGATATTCTTCTAATCCACCATTATGCCCAGTATAACAATGAATACTCACACAACCTTGTGCTATTAATCGAGTACAAATATATTCTAATGCCTGCACTGTTGTTTTTGCTTGAGTAATAACCAGATCTTCTTTTCTATCCTTACCTGGTAAATAACCTAAATTAAACATAGCACCAACAAGAAACGCATCTTGTGGTAAATATGTAATAATTTTTTCATGCCCACACAACACAAGTTCTGCACAAAGACTTTTCTCTTCTAATCTAAGTTTTGTATTTGCTAAAGCCTGTTCTTGAATATCACAAGCAAGCACATGAATATTTTTTTTCTGCTCATAACAAAATCTTGCTAACGCACAAGTATCATGTCCATTTCCTGCTGTTGCATCAAGACAATAGCATAATGATTTTTCTAATGCAGTATTCTCTACTGCCCTAATAATAGCCCTTTGTAAAGCACTGTGTGCTAACGTATCTAATAAAGAAGGACGAGTTGGTAATATTTTTTTATTCATCATATTTTTATTATGTACTCATTTAAAATATAAATATCCAAAAAATTATCTCTTCATAAATTATCTTTCCATAATTTTTATAGCAAAAAATTATCCCAGTAAAGAATTAACCTTATCAGTATTTGAAATTGTTTCTGAATTCATATTAAATACAATAATATTAAAAACTAGTTATATTCAATATACAAAAATAAGATTTATTTCTAACTAACTTTTTATTTTTGAGAAAAAGATTTTTTACTCATACTCTAAAATAGGCAAATTTATTGAAACATATTTCAATAAATTTGCCTGATTGAGGGGGCTTGGGGGAAATCATTTCCCCCAAAAAAAATAAAAATAAATTTGGAAACACTCCTTATTTTATCTTGCACTATATTTTTACTTTTTTTATTGCTTTACGAAATACTGTTTTTATCGTAAATAGAAATTCTGTTATATAAAAATTATTTGTAACTATTATGAACAACAAAAAAAATTATACTACATCACTTACTTTTGATGATCCACTTTTAGCTATGCAATTATTTGGACCATTAGAAAGTAATTTAAAAGAATTAAGTCAATATATTGATGCTAATTTTAGCACCAAAGGCTCTGAACTTTTTATTTCCACAAACTCCCCAAAGACTAATGAAAATCTTGCACTACTCTTTGCAAAAGGTTATGAAGCCTTACAAAAAGGAAAACATATTGATTTTTATTATTTATTAAATACTTATACAGCGATTATAGAAAATAACAATAATAGCGAAAACGAAACAATAAGCCATAGTGATACTCTTATCACTCCAAGAAAAACCATCACTGCCAGAAACAATACTCAAAAAAAATTTTTAGAATTAATTCGTGAAAAAGAAATGATTTTTGCTACTGGTCCAGCTGGTACAGGTAAAAGTTATCTAGCTGTTGCAGCTGCTGTTTCAATGTTACAAAGCAAGAGAGTAAAAAAAATTATTTTAACTCGTCCTGCTGTTGAAGCAGGTGAAAAATTAGGCTTTTTACCCGGTGATATGGAAGAAAAAATTAATCCCTATCTTAGACCATTATATGATGCTTTAGGAGATATGCTCGGAACAGCTCAATTAATCGCCAAGCAAGAAAGCGGACAAATTGAAGTTGCACCACTTGCTTTTATGCGTGGGAGAACATTAAATGAATCTTTTCTTATTTTAGATGAAGCACAAAATACCACACGTGAACAAATGAAAATGTTTCTTACCCGTTTAGGCTATGGTTCTCGTGCTATTATTACTGGCGATTTAACACAAATTGACCTCCCCCCCATTCATGTAAGCCAACTTTTAGAAGGTGAAAAAAAAGGGGAAACACGTTCTGGATTAATTCATGCGTTAAAACTTTTAAAAAATATCCCTGAAATTGGTTTTATCCATTTCAAAAAAAGTGATGTTGTACGTCACCCACTTGTGGGACAGATTGTTGATGCCTACGAGATACACGATAATACAGAAAAATAATTATGAAAACAAATCCACTTAGCATAAAAGAACTTTATTTACATATAAAAACTATGTTACTATATCATGGGCATAGTTATGGTCTATGTGCTTTGTTTGTGATGTTAATATTTCTTTCATTTTTATCAGGTTTACCTTATGGGCAAACACCTGCTCTTTTTGTTACAGGCGAAATTGCAACACAAACAGTTATTGCTAAACGTGATTTTTTAATTGAAGATGAAGAAGGAACAAAAGAACGTAAAGCTAAAATTCGTGCTATTCAACCACTTGTATTTGATTATAATCCAGAGGTAGCAACACGTGTACGAGAAGGAATTTTAAACCTTATTCACACAATCAATACTCTTGAAATTAATCACGATGAAGAAGGATTAAAAAAAATTCAAGAACAATTTAATAAAACCTATCTTACTCATCTTGATTTTAATACCTTTAAAACACTTGCTCAAGCCAATACACAAGAATATACTTTTGAAACTCTTTTACCATGGATAGATAATCAAATGGTACAAGGTATTTTATCAGATAATAGAATATTATTTAATACAACAAATACTATTATTATTCGTGATAGAAATACAAAAATGGAAAGAGTTCGCTCCATTTCTAATGGACTTTTAGATTTACACGCACTTACCGTAGCAATGGGGAACAAAATTCGGGCTGAACAAAGCCTCTCTGAAGAAGCAAGAAGTGCTTTATTAAAAATATTTCCCTATTTTCTTGCACCTACCCTTGCCCTTAATCAAGAAGAAACCAATCAAAAAATAAATTCTCTTTTAGCAACGGTTAAACCTATTTATTTCCAAGTTCATAATGGTGAAATTATTGTACGCGAAGGAGATCTTGTAACCCGTGAAACACAATTAAAACTACAAACAATTTATAATAGTTCTGAAATAAGTTTTAACTTTTATAGAGCAATGGGATCATTTATTCTTGGTTTTATGCTCACACTAGGCTTATTTATGACTCCGTCAGGTCAAAAAGGAAGAATACTTCATTCAAAAGATCAAGTTTTTATTGCTCTTCTTGTAAGCCTTGTTGGCTGTTTAGCCTTTGCATTAGCCCATTTTGGACACTCCATTTCATCTGAACTAGATACCAGTCTTTTACCCTATGCTTTTCCTGTTGCAGGTATTGCAGGTTTAGCTGTTCTTATTTTTTCCGCTAGAAGATATTGTGTATTAGGATTTTTAATTGCCTTTTTCTCAAGTCTATTATTTCAAGGCGATGTTGCTCTTTTTCTTTATTACTTTATTTCTACTATGGTCAATACATGGCTTATTTTACGCTCTCAATCACGACAAGATGTTGTACTTAGCATTATTCCACTTTTTCTTATTTTAATTCTTATCGGACTTGGCACTGCTCTAATGCAACACCTTATTTTTACACGCTATCTTACACTTTTTATAATGATAACAACTAATGCTATCCTTTCTATACTTATTTTATTTGCCCTTAGTCCTGTATTAGAATTAATATTTGGTTATACTACACGTTTTAGACTTATGGAACTTATGAACCTTGATCACCCTCTTTTACAAGAAATTATGATGAATACTCCCGGCACATATCATCATTGTCTTGTAGTTTCAAATCTTGTAGAAGCTGGAGCAAAAGCGATTGGGGCAAATAGTTTATTAGCTAAAGTTGGAGCATTATACCATGATATTGGAAAAATTGCCCATCCACATTATTTTTCCGAAAATCAATTTGATGGAATAAATCCTCATGATAAACTTTCCCCAAGAATGAGTTGTCTTATTATTTTTTCACACGTCAAAAATGGTGTTGAGCTAGCAGAAAAGTATAAATTAGGACAAGAAATAACAGATATGATTTCCCAACATCATGGAACAAGAATGCCTATGGCTTTTTTCCTTAAAGCAAAAAAATTAGGAGAAGAACCAAAAGAAGAAGATTATCGTTATGCTGGACCTCGACCCCAAACAAAAGAAGCAGCTATTCTTATGATGGCAGATACCCTTGAAGCAGCTATTCGATCAATTCCTGATCCTAGTCCTGCTCGCATAAGTTCTACTGTTGAAACCCTTGTAAAAAATATTTATGCAGAAGGTCAACTAGATGAAGCAGATCTTACTTTTAAAGATTTAAATAAATTGATTGAAAGTTTTACAAGAACATTAAGAGCATTAAATCATCAACGAGTTGCGTATCCCCAAATACAAAATCTACAAGATAAAGATAAAAATAAAACAAAAGAAGAAAAAATAGAAAAATCTACTGAAGAAAAAATAGAACCACCAATAAAAAACCCTTTACTTGAAGAAAAACAAACTACTAACAATGAAGAAAAAAAATAACTATCATATTAATATACAAAGCTTTCCACCATATCCTAAAAAAATGTGGCAAGAATTATTGTATTTAATGCTACAAATTTTAGAAGAAAAAAAAGATTTTTCTTTTAAAAACTGTATATTAAACTTGATAGTGGTAAAAGATAACGATATGCTTTATTATAACCATGAGCAAATGAATGCTTATGGTCCAACAAATATTTTAAGCTTTCCAGAAGAAGAAATGCAAATATTTTATGGAAAAACAAAAAACATAATAAAAAAACAAAAAATTAACTTAGGTACATTAATCCTTAGTTCTCAAACACTTATGAGAGAATCTTTTCTTTATGGACAAAATCCACAAGAACACGTTATAAGACTACTTTGTCACGGTCTGGCTCATCTTTTAGGTTATGATCATGGTGATGAAATGTGGGAACTAACAGATTTTATTGAAAATGAAATGCAAAAACAATATTTAACATATTCTTTTATCCCTACTTGGAGTTTATAATATGGCAAAATCACATCGTTGCGGTTGGGTTGTTTTAATGGGACCTCCCAATGCTGGTAAATCAACTCTTACCAATGCACTTATTGGTCAAAAAGTAAGTATAGTTACAAACAAACCACAAACAACAAGAAATCGTATAATTGGTATTTGCTCTGAAGATAATGCTCAAATTATTTTTATGGACACACCGGGCTTACACCACGATAAAAACCAAATGCGTGGTCCACTTGGAAAACAAATGATCCAAGCAGCTTGGCAAAGCCTTTCTACTGCCCATGCCATTATGATGGTTTTAGATTGTGATCTTTATATCCGTAAACCAGAATTTCTCCATCGTGATATAGCGTCTTTTAAAGCTGCTTTTGCAAATGAAGATAGACCTGTGTTTATTATTGTTAATAAAGTGGATCTCTTTGGTGATAAATCTAAAATGTTGCCACTGTTAGAAAAACTTCATGAAGAACTTCCAAAAGCAATTATTTATCCAATGTCAGCAGCTCAAAAAGATGGCGTTGCAGAACTCAAAAAAATGCTTATAGAAGCAATGCCAGAAGCTGAAGCTGAATTTCCTAAAGATCAACTTTCCACAGCTCCTACACGTTTTTTATGTGCTGAAATTATTCGTGAAAAAGTTTTTGAGCATTTACGACAAGAAGTTCCATATACCACAGCGGTAGACATTGAACATTGGGAAGAAATTCCAGAAAAAGATCAAACTATTATTAATGCAGTTATTTATGTTGCCCGTCCTTCCCATAAAGCTATGGTTATAGGAAGAGCTGGTGCAACAATTAAAGAAATTGGTACTTATGCCCGAAAAGATATACAAGAACTTATTGGAGGAAAAGTTCATCTTGAGCTTTGGGTAAAAGTAAAAGAAAACTGGCTTGAAGAAATAAACCTTTATACAGATGAAATGCTATAATAAAGGATAATATTATGAGTGAATTAGCAGAACGATATTATAAAGTCAAAGAACGTATTCGTATTGCTTGCCAAAATGCAGGAAGAAGTGAAGACTCTGTCACACTTGTTGCTGTTTCAAAATTTCATAGTATTGATGATATTATTGAAGTTGCTAATCTTGGACAAAAGGAATTTGGTGAAAACTATATTCAAGAAGCATTAGAAAAAATTGCCGTTCGACCAGATTTAAAATGGCACGCTATTGGACCTATTCAAAGTAAAAAAACTAAAGAAATTATAGGGAAATTTGCTTTAATTGAAAGTTTGGCAACAGATTCTTTTCTTGCAGAATTAGAAAAAAGAACAAAAGGCTCAAAGCAAGTCCAAGAAATTCTTTTACAAGTAAATATTGGACGTGAAGAACAAAAATCAGGACTTTTACCTGAAGATGTTTTAACCTTTGCTAAAAAAGTTCTTTTAGTACCAACGTTAAAATTAACTGGGCTTATGTGTATACCTCCTCTTGACTTAGAGCCAGAACATACAAGACCATATTTTAAAGAATTACGTGAAATTAAGGAAAATTTAGAACAAGAATTATCTCTTTCTCTCCCTCATCTCTCTATGGGAATGAGTGCTGATTTTCCTGTTGCTATTGAAGAAGGTGCAACCATTATTCGAGTAGGTACGGATATATTTGGACCAAGAAAATCACATTAGTATATAATAACACTTGCAAAAATTTTAAATTTTATATACATAGTTACAATAAAATGGAGAAACAATATGTCTAATGAACTTGCTGAAGAAGCTCCTAAAAAAAGTAAAGTAAAGTTTTTTATTATACTTTTCATTTTACTTCTTCTTATTCTTGGTGGTGTTGCCTGCTATTGGTGGTTAAATCTTCGTGCACCTGAAGCTCTAGCTCCTAACAATCAAGTAGCAGAAGAAGTTGTTGATGAACAAGAAGCAGAAGAACCTCAAAATGAAGTAACTGCACCTGACAAAACAACAAAACAAGATAAGAAAAAAGCTGCTAAAAAAACAGCTAAAACTAAATTAAATATTGTTACTATTCCAACCGTAACTATTAATTTAGCAGATAAAGATGTTATTCGTTATTTAAAAATTGGTTTTGATATTGAACTTAGTACCAAAGATTCTGCTGAAAGTATTGAAGAACAAAAAGCTAAAGTAAGAGATTCTATTATCATTTTACTTTCAAGCAAAACATACAATGAATTAGCTACAACAGAAGGCAAAATCAGAATAAAAAATGAAATTGCAACTCGCCTTAATCAAATTTTAGGTGTTCCACGTGTTGTGCAAATTTACTTTAATGAATTTGTTGTAAACTAAGAGGTTAAGCCATGAGTCAAGAAGAAATGTCCAATGATGAAAAAATTGCAGCAAAAGAAGCTGCAAATATAGAAGCTAATACAAACGAAGATTTTGATGCAGAAAACTTTGGAAAAAATGGTCCAGCTGATGATGATGCAAAAATAGCAGAAGAATGGGCTATGGCTTTAGCTAGTGATGAACAAGAAGAAGTACAAGAAAAAAGAAAATCTTTTGCTTCAGAAATAGGTGAGCCTATTTATAAAAATCTTACCGATGTTGCTAAAATAGCACCTCAAGACAACCAAAAAAGAGAACTTGATTTTATTTTAGATATTCCTCTTGATGTTTCAGCAGAACTCGGAAGAACTCGCCTACTTATCAAGGATCTTTTACAATTAGGTCAAGGTTCTGTTGTAGAATTGAATAAATTAGCTGGTGAACCACTTGAAATTTTTGTTAATGGTAAACTTGTTGCTCGTGGTGAAGCTGTTGTTGTTAACGAAAAATTTGGTGTTCGTCTTACTGATATTATCAGCCCTATTGAACGTATTACACAACTTAGTTAGACATATTTATTCTTTTTGTGGGGGAAATGATTTCCCCCACTCCCCCTCAATCAACAAAACCTCTTGGATACTCTCCAAGAGGTTTTGTTTTAGATTATATGTCAAAAAAAACTTATTTTTTTAATAAGGTATGTTTTCAAATTATTTAAAATCACTTTAACGCATTGGACTTATAAAGTAAAAAATATTTTCATAAAGTCACTGACCTAATAGTTTCACTCTCTGGAAGCAAGAAACAAAGCAACTTGCTGAAAGAGTGTGTTCCAAAAAGAACTCTTGGGGGGCATTGCTTGGAGGTGCAACAGTAGCCGTTAGCGAAGAATGAGCTTTACGGATAGCAACAGCGGTTTATGTATATTAATTTCACGTAACTAATTGCTGTCTTTATTCGTAGCTTCCTGCATTACAACGGCTAAAGCAGGGGTAAGAATTGCTACCCAAAAGGTGACGAAGTCGTTTCCCTTATACCGAGTTTACAAGGTTTAGGGAAATAGACAACAACTCTAAAGGAGATTTCCCTCGTTAGCTTACTCCCTTGCTCAAGTAAAAGGGGTGACCCCCCTTATAAAACTTGATACTATGTAATAATATAATAAATAAGAAAATATTATATAAGTTAAAAAAATAAAAAATTAATTTAGAAACATACCTTTAAAAAAACACACTAAAAACAAAAAAATTATTCTAAAGAGATAATACTTGTTATCTCTTTTTTTTTAAGGTAAATATTTGCTATGATAATGCAACAAGCAAAAAAAATAATCAGTATTATTTTCTGTACGATATTACTAACATCAGTAACTTTTGTTAGTTCTTCTTTTGCAAACGAAAAAAAAGAACAAACAGCAATACAAAAAATACAAAATCAAGAAGAAAAAGAATTACTACCAAAAGAAATCCCAACAGAAAAAGAAACAAATTTTTTTGAAAAAAAAGAAACGCCCCCCCCTCCAACTTTTAGCTGGACATCATATTTTGAAGCAATAGGCATTATGCTTATACTTCTTTTTGCTTTTTGGTATTTATTAAAAATTGTTCGTAAAGTAGGAAATGGACGTTTTTTACCAAGTCAAAAACTTTTACCACGAGATTCAATGTTCCTTGAAGGACAATTAAGTCTTGGACAAGGAAAAAGTATTATCATTGTTAAAGTATTAAATGAAAGATTAATTCTCGGTGTTACCGAACATCAAATAACTATGTTAACAAAAGCAGGAATAAATAATGTATCAACTTTTGAAGAACTTTTGCAAGAAACTCCCTCTCAAGACACTACTAACAATTAGTTTTGTTCTTTTTCCTTTCCAGTCTTTTGCTGAAATACCATCATTTACAATGACTCTTGCTGGTGGAGAAGTTCAACCTTCTGCTGTTTCCTTATCGCTTGAAATTTTATTTCTTCTCACTATTTTGTCACTTGCACCAGCTATTGCAATGACTATTACCAGTTTTACCCGTATTATTATTGTTTTTCACTTCATGCGACAAGCAATGGGAATCCAACAAATCCCTCCTACACAAATTCTTGCAAGTTTAGCAATTTTTATGAGTGTTGTTATTATGTATCCTGTTGGAAAAGACATTAATGATAATGCCCTACAACCATACTTACAAGAAATGATTGGTTTTGATGAAGCTCTTGATCGTGCTCAAATTCCTTTACGTAATTTTATGTTTAAACATACAAGGGAAAAAGATCTTTCTCTTTTTTATTCCATTGCTAAAATGGATTCCCCACAAAATAAAGATGAAGTGCCAACTATTATGCTTGCAGCTGCTTATGTTATTAGTGAATTAAAAACAGCATTTAGTATTGGCTTTTTAATTTATATTCCTTTTCTTATTGTTGATATGGTCGTATCAAGTATTTTGCTTGCTATGGGTATGATGATGTTGCCACCTATGATGGTTTCCATGCCATTTAAACTCTTACTATTTATTTTGGTTGATGGTTGGAATTTAATCATAGGTTCACTTGTAAATAGCTTTTTATTCTAAGAGGTTAGTATGACTCCAGAATTTGTAATTGGTTTTATGCGAAATGCTATCGAGCTAACTCTTAGTATTTCTATGCCTATGCTTCTAGTTGGCTTAGCTGTTGGGGTTATTATTAGTATTATCCAAGCAGCAACACAAATTCAAGAACAAACACTTACCTTTATTCCAAAACTTATTGCCATTTTTGGAATGTTGCTTCTAACGTTTCCTTGGATTTTGGAAAAACTTAATTCATTCACTATTAATCTTTTAATTAATATTCCTCAATACATACGGTAAATTTATGGCTATCATCATGGGTACAGCAGGTCATATTGACCACGGAAAAACATCACTTATTAAAGCATTAACAGGTATTCATTGTGATAGACTTGAAGAGGAAAAAAAACGTGGTATTACCATAGAACTTGGCTTTGCATATTTTGATTTTATCAAAAAAAATAATGAAAAAATCCGTATGGGTATTATTGATGTGCCTGGCCATGAAAAATTTGTAAAAAATATGGTAGCAGGAGCTAATGGTATTGATTTTGTTTTATTAGTTATTGCTGCCGATGAAGGAATTATGCCACAAACAAGAGAACATTTAGAAATATGTTCTCTTCTCAATATTCAAGAAGGTATTATTGTTCTTACCAAAAAAGATATGGTAGAAGAAGAACTTTTGGAATTAGTTAAAGAAGATGTACATGAATTTGTGCAAAACACTTTTTTAGAAAATGCTCCCATTTTTGCTGTTTCAAGTTATACAGGCGAAGGAATAGACGCTTTAAAACAAGCAATTATTGAAAAAAATGAAACTCTCATTCCAAAAAGAAGAAATAATATTTTTCGTTTACCTGTGGATAGAGTTTTTAGTTTAAAAGGACACGGAACTCTTATAACAGGAACATTACTTTCTGGATCTGCAAAAGTTGGTGATGATGTTTGTATCATGCCACAAAATATTGAAACTAAAATACGCTCTATTCAAAATCATGGAGAAAATGTTGAAAAAGCCTTTGCAGGACACAGAACATCTATAAATTTAGCCAATATTGAAACCAATCAAATTGAACGTGGTAATATTATAGCTTTTCCTAATTCTCTTATTCCTTCGACAAGATGGCTTGTTAAATTACATTGTCTTCCATCTTCGCCAAAGCCTATTCGCCATAAAGCAGAAATCCATTTTCATCATGGAACAAAAGAAGTTATGGCAAAATTATATTTAAAAGATAAAGAAAATCTTGCTCCTAATGAAGAATGCCTTTGTGAAGTACGATTTTCTGAACCACTTTGTGGTATTTTTCAAGATAAATGTGTTATGCGAAGCTTCTCGCCTTTACAAACAGTAGCAGGTGCAAGCATTATTAATCCATTGCCTAATTTTCCTAAATTAAAACACATTACGCCAGAGCTAGCAGAAAATCTCTTACAATTAGAAAAAAATTTCCTTGAAAAAGACACAGCAAAAGCCATGTTAACACAAATTTCTTTTGGTAATAATCAAGGTATTTCCTATACAGAGCTTATGCTGCTTTGTAATTTAGATACAAAAACATTAGATAAAAATTTACAGGAACTTCTCACAAAAAAAGAAATAGTTCTCTTTGATAAAGAAAATAAAATTTATTTAGCAAAAAAATATGTTGCATTATATGAAACTATTATGCTTAATAAAATAAAAGAATACCACGAAAAAGAACCATTAAAACAATATATGCCAAAAGCATCACTTTTAAGTAATTTTGAACAAACAAAATTAGGTCATTTTCTTTTAGAACAAATCCATAAAAAAGAATTAATTTACATTAATGATGATGGATTATGTTTAAAAGAACACACTATTAATTTAAAATCTCATGAAAAAGATTTAAAAGAAACACTTCTTGAAAAATTTACGAATACACCTCTTAACCCACCACTTTTAAAAGAACTTCTTGAACAAACAAACACAAATCAAAAAGAATTATTAAATGTCTTATCTTTGCTTGTGCAAGAAGGAAAACTCATAAAAATTATGGAAGGTATGTATTTTTTACACAGTGAAATACAAAAAATCTTACAAAATCTTCTTAATTTTTATAAAACAAATGAAAATCTTAGTCCAACTGACTTTAAAAATATTTCTGGTGGACTAACAAGAAAATATTCAATACCTGTTCTTGAATATTTTGATAAAGAAAAAATTACCATTCGTGTTGGCGATGGAAGAAAACTTAGAAATACTAGTTTGTTATCCTTATGATATATACTGCCATAGATTTTGAAACAGCAGATAATGGACAAGACAGTGCTTGTGCCATTGGATTAATAAAAATTCACAATAATACTATCATTGATAGTTATTATGCATTAATAAAACCACCACGTCCATATATCAAGTATGCTTATTTTCATGGAATCACATGGGATATGCTCAAAAATCAACCAACTTTTGCAGAACGCTGGCACGAAATAGCTAATTTTATCCATGATAGCACAGCATTTATTGCCCATAATGCACAATTTGATAAAGGCGTATTATATAGTACAGCAAAAACATATAATATTTCACTTCCACTACTTCCTTTTTATTGTACATTAAAAGCATCTCGTCAATTTTTAAATCTACCTAAAAATAGTTTAGATAGTGTTTGTCAGGCATTAAATATTGAACTCAATCACCACCACGCTCTTTCTGATGCACAAGCTTGTGCAAATATTTTTCTTTATTTTACAAAACAAGGCATTTCTTTAGATAACTGTATAACAAAGTGAAATAATTATGTTAATTGATTTACATACACATACTTCTTATGGACATGGAAAAAATACTGTCTTTGAAATGTATAAGACAGGATTAAAAAAAGAATTAACTATTCATGGTTTTAGTGAACATTCACCACGTCCACTTGGTTATGATTATACCAATGAATATCGTGAACACCTCAATAAACATTTTCAACAATACCATGATGAAGTTTCTGATCTTAAAGAAAAAAGCGAAGAAAACACTGTATTATTAGCATTAGAGTTAGATTGGCTTGAAAAAGAACAAAGTTTTTTAGAAGAATGTGCTGAAAATTATCACTACGATTATATTGTAGCTGGTATTCATTTTATTGAAAAATGGGGTTTTGATGATCAAGAATCCCATTGGAAAAACCTTCTCAAAGAAGAAAAATATAAATTCTATACTGCATACTATAAAACTATGATAAAAATGGCAGAAAGCAAACTTTTTAATATTGTTGCTCACCCTGATTTAATTAAAATTTTTAGTAATGATACGTTTCCCACATGGATAAAAAAAAATAAAAATCTTGCTGAAGATGCTTTGCTTGCCTGTAAAGAAAATGCTATGTGTATGGAAATTTCTTCTGCTGGTTTACGAAAACCCTGCCAAGAAATTTATCCTTGTCGTCAACTTATGGAAATAGCAAAAGATATTGAAATTCCAATTACTTTTGCCTCTGATGGACATTGTATAAATACTCTTGGAGATAGATTACTTGATCTTCATAAATATGCCTTAGAATATGGTTTTACAGCACAGCATTATTTTAAAAATAAAACACTACAACAAGTGGAACTTATATGATAAAATTAATAGAAACAAAAAATCTTACTTTTCGCTATTACACAGAAAAAAATGAAGAAATTATAGCCCTTGATTCTATTAATTTTACCCTAAATAAGGGTGAACATATTGCCATTATTGGCGAAAACGGTGTTGGTAAATCTACTTTTCTACAAGCCATACGAGGTGAAATTTTTCCAAGTCCTACTAGTGGTGGAAGTATTGTTTGGAATGAAACAAGTACAAAAGATACTGAAACCTTTAGTGATTCTCCCCTTGTAGCACGAGATCTTTGTGCTATTATTTCCCCAAAAGAGCAAAATTATTATGCACGACAAAATTGGAAAGTAAATTGTTTAGAAATTGTGTTAGCTGCTGCCAATAATGATTATATTTTATACCGTGAACCAAGCACAGAAGAAGTTTTAAAAGCTGTTGAAATAGCAAAACAACTTGGAGCTGAATACCTTTTATACACTCCTATTAATCAATTATCGCAAGGTCAATTACGTATTATGCTCATTGCTAGAGCATTAATGAAAAAAAGTCCTGTTATTTTACTTGATGAACCTTTAAATGGTTTGGATAAAACAACACAAGAATTATTTTGGAAAACACTTGAAAAACTTATAACCAATAATACACCTGATAGCCCTACGATTATTCTTACTACTCATTATTTTCCTTTACCAACATATATTAAACGTTGTTATGAAATGAAAAAAGGAAAACTCTTTGAAATAACCAATAATACTGCCAATACCTTTATTGAATTTACAGAAGAACTTCCAGACTTCTCACAAGAAAAACAAGATAATAATACTATACAAGGTATGGAAATTATTTTACAAAATGCAAGTATTTATCGTGACCATAAAGAAGTTATCAAAAATATTTACTGGCACATTAAACCACAAGAGCATTGGACACTTATGGGACATAATGGATCTGGTAAGTCCACATTATTACAAGGTATTTTAGGATTATTACCCATTGCTCATGGTGGTTCTATTATTCGTAACTGGTATCCAAATATTAAAGATAATACTCCGCACACACTTACTTTACTTGCTGATATAAAAGAAAAAATACACTTTGTTTCCGATGCATTACAAGCACTTTATCCTTATGATGATAATGTAGAAGATGTTCTTTTTTGTGGTTTTGATGGTGATATTGGTGTCCATCGTGAACGCACAGACTATGAAGAAAAAATTATCAACGAACTTCTTTATCAATTAAAATTAGAACAATTAAGATATAGAACATTTCGTTCTCTTTCTACTGGTCAAGGCAGAAAAGTATTGCTTGCTAGAGCAATGATTGGCAACCCTGCTTTACTTCTTCTTGATGAACCATTTTCTGGCTTAGACCCTCGTAATAAACAAGAAATTAAAGAATTTATAGAATATAAAATTCATAAACATTCTATTCAATCTATATTGGTAAGCCACATAGAAAATGATTTTCTAAGCTCTGCAAGTAAATTTGCAACACTTTTTAGAGGTGAGTTTCAAGAACTAATATAATTAGTTCTTGAAAATTTACTAATTTTTTTTATTTTAAATTACCAATTATTTCTTGATTATCTGCTAAGTTTTATTTATAGTCATTTAAAAATTTTTTATTTATTGATTAACTAAAAAGGGGTAATCAAATGTCATTTCCAAGTCTACAAATTGGTGATTTAGTAGCAAAACTCCCTATTATTCAAGGTGGTATGGGAGTAGGAATATCTTTATCTCGTTTAGCTTCTGCTGTTGCAAATCAAGGTGGAATTGGTGTTATTGCTGGTGCTATGATTGGTATGCGAGAGCCTGATATAGTAAAAAATCCTATTGAGGCAAATCTTCGTGCTTTGCGTTCAGAAATTGCAAAAGCTCGCGAACTTAGCCCTAATGGAATTATTGGTATAAATATTATGGTTGCTCTCACCACTTTTAAAGAAATGGTCAAAACTTCTATTGAAAATAAAGCAAATATCATTTTTTCTGGTGCAGGTCTTCCAATGGATCTTCCAAGAATTTTCCTTGATACTTGTGAAGAAAAAAAAGAAGAATTTAAAACAAAATTAGTCCCTATTATTTCTTCTGCTCGTGCTGCAAGCATTATAGCCAAAAAATGGCAATCAAAAACAGGGTATACACCTGATGCTTTTGTTGTAGAAGGTCCAAAAGCAGGTGGACATTTAGGCTATAAATATGATGAACTAACAGATGCAAATCATAGTCTTGAACAAACTATTCCAGAAGTTGTAGATACTGTAAAAGCATTAGAAGATAAAGCAGGAAAAGCAATCCCCGTTATTGCTGGTGGTGGTATTTTTTCTGGTAGTGATATTGCAAAATTTCTTGATCTTGGTGCGTCTGGAGTACAAATGGGTACACGTTTTGTTGCAACAGATGAATGTGATGCAGATATTCGCTTTAAACAAGCTTATGTCAATGCAAAAGAAGAAGATATAACTATCATCAAAAGTCCAGTTGGTATGCCCGGTAGAGCCTTATTTAATTCCTTTATAGAAGCCGTTCGCGAAGGCAAGAAAAAACCTGTTACTTGTGCTTTTCATTGTGTAAGTACATGCGAACAAGAAAAAACCCCATATTGTATTGCTGCTGCTCTTATTGCTGCTATGCGAGGAAATTTAGAAAAAGGTTTTGCTTTTTGTGGAACTAATGTAAGTAAAATAAAATCAATTACTTCTGTAAAAGAACTTATGGCTAGTCTACAAAAAGAATACGATGAATTTAGAAAAAATTTTTAGTGAAAAATTTAACTATGTTTTCAAAGGCTTACTTCTAAGAAGTAAGCCTTTTTTTCTTTTTCTCTAAAATTATCATAAGATTATATAGACAAATCTTAATAAAAAGTTTATAAAGTAATCAATATCAGATATATTTTATCTGAAATTCGCTCCATTAGGAGGCTTTTATGAATATTGAATTCACTTTCAAGAACTTTGACCCATCTGAACACCTCAAAAAGTATGCTCGTCGCCGTTTTGAAAAAATCGGACGTTTTATCGGCAAGTCTCCTGCTTTACATATGCAAGTTATGTTAAGTGTTGATAAATATAACCATAAAGCAGAAGTTCAACTTACTGGTGAGGGGTTAAATATCAATGCAACAGAACAATCAAAAGATATGTATGCAACTATTGATATGATTAGCGACAAGATTAGCTCTCAAGTTCGCCGTTCCAGTGATAAGTTACATAGTCGCCATAAGAGCCGTGATGTGAATGTTGATGTTTATAGCTACGACCTTGTAGAAGAAGATGGACTTCAAGTTGTAAATGGAACTGAAAACTTCTCCAAAAAACCTTTGCACATGGACGAAGCTATTATGCAATTACAACAATCTGAAAGCGAAATACTTGTATTTATTAATGCAGATTTAGAACGTATCAATGTTTTATATCGCAAAGGTAATGGCGATTTTGGTATCATTGACCCAATAGTATAACAATATAGTAAAAGGGAGTAAAATTACTCCCTTTTCTCTTTTAATACATTATCATTATGGAACAAAAAACAATACATAATACATCATTACAAATACATGAAATTATTATTGTTACAGGACTTTCTGGTGCTGGCATGAGTACAGCATTGCAAGTCTTTGAAGATATGAACTTTTTTACTGCTGATGGACTTCCCCCAAGTCTTATTGAAGATTTTACCTCACTTTGCCATAAACCAGATATGCAACATTTTCGAGGTATTGCACTAGGTATTGATTTAAAAAGAAAATATCTTATTGATCCCCTTATAGAACTACTTCCTTTTTTAAATTCCTTACGTCAACATGGAAATAATCTTTCCTTACTTTTTTTAGAAGCAAATGAAGATAGCATTATCAAACGCTATGCCTCCACAAGACGACCCCACCCCTTAGAACAAGAAGGATACACCTTAAAAGGAGCTATGAAAGAAGAAAAGCACAGACTAGAAAAAATTAGAGAACATTCTGATATTATTATTGATACTACAAGCTTTTCACTCCATGATTTAAGACGTTATCTACAAAAACAATTTTCAAAAACTCAAGATTTTCAACATTCCATGTGGGTAAATATTATGAGTTTTGGCTATAAATATGGTATCCCTAAAGAAGCAGATCTTGTTTTTGATGTTCGTTTTTTACCTAATCCTTATTTTGACCCCAAATTACGTGATAACACTGGACTTCAAAAAGACGTTATTTCTTATATTTTTAAAGAAGAATATACAAAAAAATTTAGAGAACAATTAAGCCATTTTTTACAAGAAATTCTTCCTTATTATAATAATGAAGGTCGATATCGTTTATGCATTGCTATTGGCTGTACAGGAGGTTGCCATCGTTCTGTGGCAATGGTTGAATATTTATCAGAAGAATTAACAAAAAATGGTTATCGTATTATAAAAGAACATAAAAATATCCCACAATAAAAGGTTATTATGCAAAATTGTTATACTCATCGCCGAGAAAAAATTCGACAAAAATTAGAAAAAGAAAATTTACAAGCTCTTTTAGTAAGTTATCCTACTAATAGATTTTATCTTTCAGGTTTTGAATTACATGATGGACAATGCAATGAAAGCTCTGGACATATTCTTATTCAACAAAATGGAAAAGATATACTTTTTACTGATTCCCGTTTTTTAGAAGTTGCAAAAACATTATGGCAAGAAGAAAATATTTTTATTTATCAAAATCAAGTGGAAGATATACGTCTTTATCTCAAAAATAATGTACAAGGAAAAATTGGTGTTGAAACAACAACCATAAGCCATAACTTTTATGAACAGCTCTCACAAGGTCTAACCTTAGAACCTGCAGAAGAATTAGTAGAAGAATTAAGAATTATTAAAGATGAAGCAGAAATTCAAGCTATCAAAGAATCTGTAACTATCAATCATAAAATTTTTCAATGGCTACCATCAATATTTAAAGAAGGTATGAGTGAAGCTGATATTGCATTTAAAATAGAAATGTTTTTTAGAGAAAATGGTGCAACAGAAAATAGTTTTCCTCCTATTGTAGCCATCAACCAAAATGCAGCTCGTCCTCATCACCTTCCAAGCCAAGAAACAAAATTATTTGAAAACTGTCACATACTTATTGATGTAGGAGCAAGATTTCATAATTATTGTTCTGATCAAACAAGAACTTTTTGGTTTGGCAATAAAATTGATCCAAAATTTCAAGAAATGCTTGATCAAGTAAAAGAAGCACAAGAAGAAGCTATAAAAATTTTAGCACCCGATTTACCCTGTAATGAAGCTCATTTAAAGGCTGTTGAAGTATTTAAAAAATATGGTGTTGAAAAAGCTTTTAGCCACTCCTTAGGACATGGTGTTGGATTAGATGTCCACGAAGAACCACGCCTTTCTACTCGTAGCAAAAAAAAATTAGAACCAAATATGATTGTTACTGTTGAACCAGGATTATATTATGCTGACTATGGTGGCATACGTTGGGAATATATGGTAAGAATCACAGAAAATGGATACGAAATTTTATAAGTTATTTTTTATAGGGGGAAAACTTTTGAAAAAGTTTCTCCCCCTAACCCCCTTACAAAACTTTTTATACCATTATCAATATAACTAGAGCGTGTTTCCAAATTATTTATAATTATTAAACTCCGTTCTCTAATAATAAAAATAGCATATTTACATTACAATAGCATTAGAAAACACTTATAACTACGATATAAAAACAAAAAATTTTTTATTGTTAAAAGAAAAAAATTTTACTAATACCCTAAAATAAATAAATTTATTGAAACTTATTTCAATAACTTTACCTGATTGAGGGGGCTTAAAGAAACACAGCTTACTTTAACCATTACAACAAAGAAAGTTAGAGATAAAGACTGTGTAACTCCAAAAAAGAAAAATAAAATTAAAAGAATTAATTAGCAAAACACTCTAATTTTCTTTTTAAATCACGTAAATAAATTGATTGTTGTTTTTTTAAATATAATTTAAGAAACGGCTTTAATAAAAATTTTTTTGCATAAATAATTTCTGTAAAATCTATTTCTACATATCCATTTTTATTTGTAAATATTCCTATCCAATGCCCTGATATATTTTCATTTTCAATATCAAATTCCCAACGTTCATAAGGCTTACACAAAGTAATCGTAAAAGTTGTTGCAATCCCAGATTTAGAATATTCTATGAATTGAATATCATTTACTATTTTTACTTGATTAATATCACTTCGCCACGAATAATCTGCAAATGAAGTTACCGTATCCCAAACATTTTCAAGAGTAGCTGATAACATTTCTTTAATAGTAGAAACTGCCATATTAGCACCTTTTATAAACGTTATTATTATACCATACCAATATAATATAATTCAATAATTCTTTTATGTAAAATACAATACTAGAATATGTTTCCAAATTATTTATACTTATTATATAAAAATAAATAACTTTTTATTTATGCTTTAAAATAAGCAAGTTTATTGAAATAAATTTCAATAAACTTGCCTTATTGAGGGGGTGTGGGGGAAATCATTTCCCCCACAAAAAAAATTATAAATTAATATAACTACAATTTTTTTCAACTTTTTGAATAAAATCTTGTAATTGTCGCCCAACGGAACTTTCTTTTGAAACTTCACATTCAAGATTTGAAATACCTTTAATAACTGTTGAATGGCGACGATTGAATCCTTGTCCTATTTCTTGTAACGTCATATCTGTATGCTTTCTTAAAAGATAAAAGACCATATTGCGTGCTAAAACATAATTTGCACTACGGGAATTTGATTGTAATTGTTTTTCCGTTACTCCAAACCCACGACAAACCATATCGACAATACTTGTTAAATCTAATTTTGGATTTGCACCAGAAACATGGCTAATCACATCATAAACTATTTCTTCTGTAATTTTTGAACCAACAACTTTTGCTCTTAGCATAACATTTTGCAAACAGCTTTCAAGCATACGAACATCAGCATCAATACGTTTAGCCATAAGTTCTGCCACATTTTCTGGTAATTCTAAGCCATATTGGTGAGATTTTTGTACTAAAATATTAAAACGTGTTTCCACATCAGGTCGTTCAATACTTGCTACAAAACCAGATTGAAAATGAGAAGCTAAATATGTATCAATTCCAACAATATCTTTAGGAGCAAAAGAACTAGTAAGAACGACACGACCACCTTTAGCGTGCATATTTTTTATAATATTTAATAATTCTTCTTGAGTTTTTTCTTTTCCATGCAAAAAATGGACATCTTCCAAAAGAAGCAAATCTAATCCTCTAAATTTATCTTTAAATGAATTAAGATCCTTAAATTTTGAAGCTTGTACAAATTCGGAAGTAAATTGTTCTGCTGTAAGATAGGCTATTTTGGTAGCTTGTTTTTTAACTTTATCCTGCATTGCCATACCAATAGCTTGTATTAAATGTGTTTTTCCAAGCCCTGTTTGTGAGGATAAAAAGAGCATATTTGTAGGTGCTTGTGGTAAAAGCATACTTTCCGCAGCAGCACTTGCTAATCTATTTGATGGACCAACTACAAAATCAGTAAAAGAATGTTTAAATGCGATACTATGTTCAGCATTGTATCGAATAGGTAAAAGTAGTTGAGATGTTCCAGTTGCTAAAAAAGAAGGTGATGTTTCAAGACTTTTTGCAACTTGTTCGGCAGAGATATTTTTTATTTGTTTCGTATTTGTATTAATAACATCAAATCGTATTTCAATAGCAGTCGATTCTATTTCTAAAACTTTTGCAGCAGCTTCTTGCAATAAGGAAGAATATTTTTTTAAATGCGATGCAAGATAGGCATTACGGGCATAAAGTACAAGACAAGGAGTTTTGCCATTTTGTTGCAATTCACCTTTTAACGTAGCTATCCACACTGAATACTCTGCTTCAGGTAAGATTTCACGCATACGTGCTTGAATTTGTGTCCATACCGATTTCATACAAAAAACTTTTATGCATTTTCAAGAGAAAAAGCTACTATAATAAAAATAACAATTCCCCCAAAAACTAATAAACTTATCCCCAAAGAATAAAAAATATTTTTTACAATAAAAATAGAATGTTATAATAAATAATTACATTTTTTTAAATTAGAAAAATGCTTATAATCAGCAAAGTTATAATCAGTCAATACTGTTTTCAACAAAATAATAAAATATTTTTCACCAATACTAAAATAAAAAATCTTCAAATATCTCAAAATTTCGTAAAATTACTCAATAATAAAAATTTTATTTATCAAAATAGTATGTTATACACAAGTCTAGATTTTTTCTAAAAATAGTATTTCACTTTCTTTTATAGACAACTTTTTACTTTTTCTTTTCATAATCTAAACACTTACAAAATGCTTCATAACATCTTTCTAAACTCTTATTTCCTTTAAAATCAATTTTTCCTCCATATTTTTTAGGACGTGGAGGTAAAATATTATTAAAATGTTGTGGAAGATCTTTTTTTTCCGATAAAGAATTTTTACCATTCATCAAAGAAAATTCTATTTTTTCAAAATAATTTTCTAAAGAAAATGCTTTTAAAAATTCATTAGCTCTTTCTAAAATATCTGTATAATACATACGAATTTCCTGTAAATCCACAGGATTATCTGCCCCAATTAAAAGAATTTTACCTTTATTACCTAAAGGTTTTGCTAAAGGGAACAATTCTTCCCCCACAACCATATCCCAGTTTTCCCATAAATAGCGTAAACTTTCTTGATAAGGACTTTTTGCGTATTTTTGCAATAAATCCTGACAAAAATCCTGTATTGCCACAGGCTTTGCTATACGTCTTTGCTTTTGTTTTTTTATATATACCATAAACAACGTTTAATCTTTTTATCAATTATTAGCAATATATTCTAACTATTCAAAACTACTATTTAAATTTAAATTCATTAAATTATTTTAATATTTAACTATAATTTTAAGTCTGCTTTTTCAAGTGATTAACCACGCTATAAGGGTTTTCAAGGTATAGTCTTTTCAACTCTGTTATGGTAATATCTTTCTCATAAATTTATTGAGAGTTTTTTTATGATTTCAAGACCCCAAAATTTACCCAAAACAAATCTTTCAAATAATGCGGAACTTGTTCTTTCTAAACGCTATTATCATAAAGATAATGAAGGTAACCCTATTGAAACAGCTACGGATCTTTTTTGGCGTGTAGCATCTTCCATAGCAAATGAAGAAGAAAAATATGCAAAATCTTCTTGGAAAGCACAAAATCTTGCTGAAAGATTTTATGAAATAATGAGTAATGGTTTCTTTTTACCAAACTCCCCTACTCTTATGAATGCAGGCTCACCACTTGGTCAACTTTCTGCTTGCTTTGTTTTGCCTGTTGGTGATTCTATTGAAGAAATTTTTGACGCAATTAAATATGCAGCTATGATTCATAAATCAGGTGGAGGTACAGGCTTTTCTTTTTCAAATGTTCGTTCTAAAGATTCTCGTGTAGGCACTACTGGTGGTGTTGCCTCTGGGCCTGTTTCTTTTTTACGTATTTTCAATACAGCAACAGAACAAATAAAACAAGGTGGAACAAGACGCGGGGCCAATATGGGCATTTTACGTGTTGATCACCCTGATATTTTAGATTTTATTCGTGCAAAAGAACAAGAAGGAGAATTTATTAATTTCAATCTTTCCGTAGCATTAACTGAACAATTCATGGAATCAGTTGAAAAAGCAGAAGATTACAATTTAATTGATCCTCATTCTGGGGCTATTAAAGGCACATTAAATGCTAAAGAAGTTTTTGATATTTTAGTAAATAAAGCATGGATAAGTGGCGATCCTGGTATTATCTTCCTTGATAGAATTAATCGCGATAACCCTACCCCAAATCAAGGAAATATGGAATCAACAAATCCTTGTGGAGAACAACCTCTTCTTCCTTTTGAAGCTTGTAATTTAGGCTCAATCAACCTTTCAAAATTTGTTTTACCTACAAAATCAGAAATAAAATCAGAGTCCATTAATTGGACATTATTAAAAGAAGTTATCCATTCCGCTGTACGCTTTTTAGATAACGTTATTGATGCCTCAAAATTTCCTCTTGAAAAAATTGCAGAAAAAGTCCGTACCAACCGTAAAATAGGTCTTGGTGTTATGGGCTTTGCAGATATGCTTTTTGCTCTTGAAATAGCCTATGATAGTGAAGAAGCACAAAAACTAGCTGAAAAAATTATGGAATTTATCCAAACAGAAGGTAGAAATGCCTCCCAAACCCTTGCAGAAGAAAGAGGAGCATTTCCTGCTTTTGGTGAATCTATTTATAAAGACGGTAAACCATTAAGAAATGCAACAATAACAACCATTGCCCCCACAGGAACACTTTCTATTATTGCAGGTTGTTCTTCTGGAGTTGAGCCTATCTTTGCTCTTGCTTTTGCTAGAAATGTTATGGATGGTGATAGACTTGTTGAAATCAATCCCTATTTTGAACAAGCATTAAAAAATGCCCATCTCTACACAGATGAACTCATGGACGCTATTATTAATATAGGTTCTATTGCCAATTTTGATTTTCTTCCTGATCATCTTCGCGAAGTTTTTGTTACAGCTATGGATATTTCCGCTGAAGCACATCTTAGAATGCAAGCAGCTTTCCAAAAATATACTGATAATGCTGTATCAAAAACAGTAAACCTTCCTAACAATGCCACTATTCAAGATATTGATCGCATTTACAAACTTGCATATACATTAGGTTGTAAAGGAGTTACCGTTTATCGTGATGGTAGCAAATCAGGTCAAGTACTTACAACAGGCGAAAAAACCAAAGATGAAAATAATCAAAACACTGCTCCAAATTCTGGAATAGTACGTCAACGCCCTGAAATTGTTAATGGTTTTACTCAAAAAGTAAAAACAGGACTTGGCGTCCTTTATCTAACTGTCAATGAAATAGAAGGACAGCCTTTTGAAGTTTTCACAACCATTGGAAAATCTGGTCGTTCTATTACAGCAAAAGCCGAAGCCATTGGACGACTTGTATCTCTTTGTTTTCGTTCTGGCGTGCCTGTACGCGATGTTGTTCAACAATTAAAAGGTATTGGTGGTGAACATCCTGTTTTCCAAAAAAAAGGTATCTTACTTTCTATTCCAGATGCCATTGCATGGGTTCTTGAAAATAGATATTTAAAAG
Source organism: Mailhella sp. (assembly GCA_029258655.1). Taxonomy (GTDB): domain Bacteria; phylum Desulfobacterota; class Desulfovibrionia; order Desulfovibrionales; family Desulfovibrionaceae; genus Taurinivorans. Next base: position 3,122 of record JARHYD010000071.1, on the reverse strand, counting down.
ATGAAGCTCCCGTTCTTGCAACAAAAGACCAAGATTTACAAAATCCCGCTTGCCCTGAATGTGGATCTGAAATGACTTTCCAAGAAGGTTGCCATATTTGTCAAAATTGTGGATATAGCCGTTGCGGATAATTATTTATAAATATGTATTATTAGGGGGAGAACTTTTTATAAAAAGTTCTCCCCCTAAAACCCCCTTTCAAAAATTTTTAATCCAAAAATCCTTTTGCGTGCAAAAGGATTTTTTTTATCAAAACAAACATAATTTAATATAAAATTAGTTGAGGGGGGTTGGGGGAAATCATTTCCCCTAAAAAATATTTTATTTTAAAAACATACCCTATATTTATAATTAATATTTTCACTTTTTTAAGATAGGCAAGTTTTCGTTTTTTTGCTATATTCTTTTATTATGATAAAAAAGAATACACAAGAATCACTCCAATCCATTTTACCACGCTTTTCTATTCAAGAAAGCTCTCTTTCTTTTTTAACAACAAAAAAAACTAATATCCAAAAGGTAATTCTTTTTTTATGTGCTATTGTTTATCAAAATGAAGAAAATAATAAATTATATGCATATAATACATTATTTCAATTAATTAATACTAATTTTCAAGAAACAAATAATCCTTTATTATTTGCTCATTTCCATTATCTTTTATTGCAAAAAAATATTCCTCTTTTTGAAACTATTAAAGAATTATCTACTGAACAGGAAAAAGAATTTTTACTAACAATATTAAATAACCTTATTAAAAATCCTTTTTTTAATACAAAGAAAAATAATCAACTTTTTACTGAAATATATCATTATATTGAAAAAGAAAATAAAAAATCATTATTTTTTATACCATTATTCACACAAATAAAAAATTCATTAGAATTACAAACTAAAAACATTGCAACACAATTACAAAATTCTCTCCCCAAAAGAACAATACAAAATGAAGAACAACTCAAAAATCCATTATATATTTTACAAGATAAACTTTTTACATTATTTTCTCAATTAGAAGAAGATAAAAATATTCAAAAAAATCAAAAGATTTTTGAAGAAATAGAAGATTTTAAAAGTACTTTAGCTATACAAGATTATCACATTGTTATTGTTGGAGAAGGTAAACGCGGTAAAAGCTCTTTATTAAATGCCTTATTAGGCGAAGAAATAAGTCAAGTAGAAGAAAGTATTCCTCAAACAGCCGTCCCTCTTGAGTTTTATTTTCAAGAAAAACCTAATTATTTTGTAGAGTTTTTAGATGAATTTGATCAAAAAAAACAACAAGAATTATTAGAACAAAATTTTTATTCAAATATCCATGAAAAAAGTTATCAAAAAAAAGTAAAAATTCAAAAACATGAAATAGCTGATTATGCTTTTGTAACAGGAAAATTTGTTTTGCAAACAGCAAAAATATATGTAGGATTAAATCATGCATTACTAAAGCAAGGTTTTCATCTTAGCGATACTCCGGGACTAAACTCTCTTAATCCTTTCCATGATTATTTAACATATAAAGAAAGTTTAAAAGCTGATTGTATTATTTTTGTAATGGACGCCCGTAAACCAGATAGTGCTAGTGAACTAGAATTTTTAGAAAAAATTTCCAAGCAAAGTCGAGCAGTAACTATTATTGGTATTGTTACAGGAATAGATAGACTTAATAAAACAGAAAATATTAATCTTGCATTAGAACGAGCAAAAATTCTTTTAGAAAAAGCCACAGAAAACAATTCTTTTATAAAAATTCGTTCTATTATTCCATTAAACCCAAAAGAATTAATGGAACATTTTTGTTATAAAAAAACATTATCAAAAACAACACAAGAAAATTGGCAAATTTTTCTTAAAGAAATAACACAAGCAATAACAGATCATCAAAACAAAACACAATATTTAGAAAAAATTGAAAATAATGCTCAATATTTAATAAAAAAAATCACACAAGAAATTGAAAAAAAAGAATTAACAGCACAGAGTATTTTTCCATATAATATGGCTTTTATTTTAAAAAAACATGAAAATAATTTAATAGAAGCAACACAAAAATATACAGAACAAGCACAGCGTATTATTCAAAGTGTTGAAAAAGATATTGAAGCATGGAGACAACAGCAACAAAATGATTTAGCCTTATTTGAAGAATTATTTATTAATGAAATACAAGTCAAAATGCAAGAATTTGCAGATAAACTTGGTACTGATGTAGCAAAAGCAAATAAATGGCAAGAATTTGATCAAAATATTGCTAAAAAAATTGCAGAAAAAAATGTAACACAATTTATAAAAAATCAAGAAGAACAATTACAAGTATGGGAACACAAAATAAATATTTTTGAAAAACAGCTCTATGAAATTTCAAATGATTGTTTAAAAACAATAGCAAAAAATTTTCATTCATTAGGAGATACTTCTATTAAAAATACAACAATTAATCATATTCTTATACAAGGAAATATAAAAGTAAAACAAATTTCTCTTTTTTTAGCAGGAGCTGGAAGTGGTATAGCTTTATCTGCATCGTTTTTTAATATAGTTACAGTAGGAAGTATTGCCCTTGCTTTTTTAGGAGATCCCATAAGCATATCAGGTTTAATTCTCACAGGATTAGGAGCATTAACTCTTCATTATAAAGGAAATCTACAAAAACATAAGCAAAATATTTTAGAAAAAAAATATAAAAAAACAAAACATTGGGCAAATACAATTAAAAATGCTCTTAATGAAATACTACAACAAAAACAAACAGAATTAATTGAACAATATAAAGAAGTTATCATTAAAGGTTTTATTCCTTCCTTTGAACTTTTAGTACAAGAATGTATCCATATACATTGGTACACGGAATTTATGCTTGAATTAGAAAAAAGTAATGAAACAAAAGAAAAAAATACAAAAGCCAAATTACATAATGCCCTTATTATGCTAGAAACATATAAGAATTTATAAAATATTTTACTATGTTATAAAAAATATTCTTTATACTTTTTTATAAATGCTGAATTGTCAATCCAAGTGCGACACCTCTTGTAGAAAAACTTCAATTGGAGTTGTCCAATTTAGACACTTTCTAGGTCTATTATTAATGAGTTCTAGTTTTTGTTGTAATTCTTCTTGTGTTA
>JARHYD010000069.1 GCA_029258655.1 Mailhella sp. | reverse complement strand
GGTAACACAAGAAGAATTACGACAAAAATTAGAACTCATCAATAATAGACCTAGAAAGTGTCTAAATTGGACAACTCCAATTGAAGTTTTTCTACAAGAGGTGTCGCACTTGGATTGACAATTCAGCATCTAATAAAAAAGTGGAAGAAATTTGTTTTTATTTCTTCCACTCTTATATATTACAAAAAATAATTATACTAACTAGATAAGAATGAGCCAGATAAGAATGAGCCAGATAAGAATGAGTAAGATTAATTATTAAAATTATCTGTTATGAGGTGAACAGGAATTATGATAGCCATGTCTATTGCCATGATGATAGCCACGATTAGAAGAAAATTCTGATAAATCAATATGGTATTTATCACGAGTAAGTTCCATAAATTCTATATTTAATTCTCTTATTTCACGTTCTAATTCAACAATGCCTTTTGCTGCACTACTAATATCACTTGGTTCTGCATTTGGGTTGTGAATAAAAGCTTTATATTCTAAACGCTTAATACGTCTTTCATCTCTAAGTTCTTGAACTTTTTTAATATGTTCTTCATGGTCTTTTTCCCATTTAGCTAATTGTTCTTTATCTTGTGCAAATTCTTCAAAAGAAATGAGTTGTTCTGTTTTTGCAAAAGCAAAAGTATTCGCACAGGCAAAAGTTAATCCTAAAGTTAACATACTTGCAATAAAAATATTTTTTATTTTCATAATGATACCTCTTTTATTATTTAATTTTGGTTCTGCAAAGTGTGTACCAAAATTATTTTATTGATTTTATATGTTATTTTTTATATTTCTTTTTTGGATAGGATAAAAAGTATACAAAAAATTTTTATTGTGTTACCTTTTTACACGTTTATTTGTTTAGTGTATACTAAGTTTTATCATAATTATATAAAAATATAACTATAACACATTAAAATAATGTATATACTAAACTAATAATAATATCAATAATTATTATTGATAGGAGTTTATTTATTGAAAAGTACGTTTGTTGATAGTGATAAAATGTTAAATAAAAAATTAACTTTATTTAATTACACTATAAAAAAATATTAAGGTATAATATTTGCAGAGAAAGTAAAAAAATAAGGATATAATTAAAGGATATGATAAAAAAATTATTAAAATTTGCTCCATATATTGTACTTGTTATTGTGTTTACTGTTGCTTCTATTCTTATAGCTTGGAATATCAATACAGCACAGCGAAATACTAATGTTTCTCTTTTTCTTTTGAAAGAAAAAGGTATTTCTTTGTTGCAATCGGTTGAAGCTAATTTAGTTACATTGCAAGTTAATTCTTTAGATCAAATAACAGAACTTTTTGAAGATTATTCACAACAAAATGATTTAGATTTTATTGCAATATCCGATGCAGAAGGGCGTATTTTTGTTGCTAATAAATCAGAAATAGTAGGTAAGGTTGTACCTATTGAAAGTCCTTATACTAGTGTGACAAGAGATAATAAATACATTAATGCACATATCCCTTTTACTCCAGAAAATTTACAAAATTCAAAAATTTTTATAGTACAAAAGCATTTATTTAATTCAAGAATTAATCAAGAGTTTAATTTTGATAATCACCATAAACATAGATTTAAAAAAAGACAGTCACGTTGTTTATCAAATATACAAGGATTATGTGAAAGTGGAAATGATACTATGCTATTTTTACTTGTTGGTTTTAATACAGAGCAATTACAACAGGCAAAATTAGTAGACGATAAAAAAAGCTTTATTAATTTAATTGCTTTTAGTTCTTTTATTTTATTAGGTTTATTATCTTTTATTGTATTAATTAAATATCAACAATCATATAAAGTAATTGAAGAAGCACAAGTGTATTTAGATGGTCTCATGACAACAATACCTTTAGGTATTATTACGATTGATGCTCAATATAATATAATTACAGCAAATCCTGTTGCAAAAGGAATGTTAAATAGTTCCAATTTATTAAATAAGAATATTTTTGATTATATACCAACTATACATGATTTTGATTTTAATAAACCTATTATCAATACTATGATAAAAGCGAAAAATGATAACCAAAAAAATTTAGAATTAAACAGCTTTCCTATTAATATAGATAATGATAATAAAGGATTTGGAATTATTTTACGTGATTTAAAGGAAATTCAAAAATTACAAGAAGAATTAACAAGAAAAGATAAATTAGCCTCTTTAGGGCAGTTAGCCGCAGGAATTGCTCATGAAATACGAAACCCATTAAGTTCTATTAAAGGTTTTGCAAGAATTTTTGAAGAAAATGCTCAAGAAGGCAGTGAGGAAAAAATGCTTGCACAAATTATGAATCAAGAAATTTTACGAGTAGATAAGGTTATTTCTGATTTAGTGGATATTTCTAAACCTAATTCATTAAATATTCAATGTGTAAAGTTGAAAAAACTTATTGAACAAGCGCAAAATGCTGTGTTATTAAAAGCAAAAGATTATCATATTGAAATAAAACAAGATATTAAAATAGATGAAATTTGCCTTGATGCTGATAGAATGATACAAATTTTTCATAATATCTTTTTAAATGCCATTGAAGCAATGCAAAATGGAGGAACATTATCAATTACAGCAGAAAAAGATGCTCAAAATAATATTATTAAAATTTCTGATACAGGACATGGAATACCACAAGATAAACTTTCACAGCTTTTTACACCATACTTTACAACAAAAGCAAAAGGTACAGGATTAGGGCTTGTTATAGTGCAAAAAATTATAGAAGCTCATAAAGGGAAAATTCAAGTTGAAAGTGAAATTGATAAAGGTACAACATTTATTATCACACTTCCAATCGAGGACTAGTTATGAATAATTCAATTTTAATTGTTGATGATGATAAAGCACATGGCATTATGCTTGAAACACTTTTAAAAAAGTGGAATTATAAAATTACAAAAGTTGAAAATGGACTTGAAGCAGTTAATATTGTAAAAGAAACACCTTTTGATTGTATTCTTATGGATATTCGTATGCCTGATATGGACGGTATTACAGCATTAAAACATATAACGACATATAATCCTGCTATTCCTATTATTATGATGACAGCTTTTTCTGATATTGATAATGCTGTTGAATGTGTTAAAAATGGTGCTTATGATTATCTTACTAAGCCATTAGATTTTGATAGGATTAAAATTACCATAGAAAAATGTCTTGAACACGCAAAATTAAAAAATCACATAAAAGAACTTGAAGAAGCGGGTGAAACACGAATTATTGGTAATAGCAAGCCAATTCAAAAATTAAAAGAACTTATAAAAAGTTTTGCACCATCTGAAGCAACAATTTTAATACGGGGAAAATCTGGTACAGGTAAAGAACTAGTTGCTAGAACTATCCATGAACAAAGTTTAAGAAAAGATAAACCGTATGTTACTGTAAACTGTGCAGCTTTAACAGAAACCCTGCTTGAATCAGAACTTTTTGGACATGAAAAAGGAGCTTTTACAGGAGCAGATAAAAAACGTGAAGGAAGATTTTTTCAAGCTAATGGGGGTACAATTTTTCTTGATGAGATTGGGGATATTTCTTTATTAATGCAAGTAAAACTTTTAAGAGTTTTGCAACAAAAGGAAATTCAACGCGTAGGAAGTGATGAAAATATTCATGTTGATGTGCGAATTATAGCAGCAACAAATAAAAATCTTGAAGAGGAAATACAAAACGGTAATTTCCGTGAAGATTTATATTATCGTTTAAATGTTGTGACTCTTGATGTTCCAGATTTAGCCGATCGTGATGGTGATATACCTATTTTAGCTCAACATTTTTTAACTATTTTTGCTAAAAAGAATAATAAAACAATTAAAGGTTTTACACCAAAAGCTATGAATTGTCTTATAAAACATGAATGGCGGGGTAATGTGCGTGAACTTGAAAATGTAATTGAAAGAGCTTCTATTTTAGCAACAATGGATTATATTGATATAGAACAGTTGCCAACTCTTATTCAAAATGAAACAAATCAAAATGATTTTGAATCAGTAAAAACTTTGGAAGATATGGAAAAAGTATTTATTTTAAAAACATTAAAAGAAAATAATGATAATAAATCTGAAACAGCAAAAGCTTTAGGTATTTCTCGAAAAACATTACACACAAAGATAAAACAATATAATTTAGAAGAAGATGAGCAGTAAAATATGATTATTGTTTACACTGGAAATGGAAAAGGTAAAACAAGTGCGTCCATAGGACAATGTATAAGAGCTTATGGCAATTCTATACCTGTTTGTTTTGTACAATTTATGAAAAGTAATGTAAAAGCAGGTGAACAGCAATTTCTTAAAGAACTTTTAAAAGAAAAATTTTATATTGGTGGAAAAGGTTTTTTTAGAAAAGAAGAAGAAAGAGCAAAACATAGACAAGCTGTACTAGATACACTTGCATATTTAGATACAATTAAAGAAGAATGTCAAATGCTTATTCTTGATGAAATTCTTTATGCCTATAAAGCTGATCTTGTTACAAGAGAAGAAATAGAAAATTTACTTACGTATTGTAATGAAAATAAAAAACATATTGTTTTATCTGGTAGAAATGCTCCTGATTGGCTTATAGACCAAGCGGATATTGTATCAGAACTTACAGAAATAAAACACGCGTGTCAAAAAGGTGTCCCTGCTCAACGTGGTATTGAATATTAAGTTTTATTTTTTCTTTGAGGAAATGATTTTCCCCAAGCTCTTTCAATTAGGCATTAATATAATATAAAAAGTTTTGTAAAGGGGTTTTAGGGGGAGAAACTTTTTCAAAAGTTTTCCCCCTAAAGAATTTCATAGAAATAATTTTTATATTTTCATATCAGAATTTTCCCATTCATCTAATATTCCAGAGCTAGCTAAAGCTTGATAAAGAATAATTCCTGCACTTGTGGAAAGATTTAAACTTCTTACAGTGTTATAGGTTGGAATTTTAATACGAAAGGGTGAGAGATCTAAAACATCTTGAGGTAATCCTCGAGTTTCTGGGCCAAAGATTAACGAATCGTTTTTTTCAAATTGGAATTTATGAACACTTATACCACCTCTGGCACTTGTCATAATTAAACGATTTGTTTGAGCAAATTTATTAAGATAACTTTGTAAGTCTTTCCATATTGATAATTTGACAAATGGCCAATAATCCAGACCTGCACGTTTTAAATATTTATCATCAAGAGAAAAGCCTAAGGGTTCGATTAAATGTAATTCAATTTGTGTTCCAGCACAAAGCCTTGCAATATTACCTGTATTGGGTGGAATTTCTGGATTAAATAAAACAATATGCATATATTATCCTAGTATTTGATTTGACAAAGTTTTTGTAAATTTTGTAAATATAGTTCATGCGTATCAAGATAAAAAGATAAGGCTTTTGAAAAATTACTTCCTAAAACTTCATTAATAAAAAGTTGACTTACATCTTTGTGACATTGCAAGACATATTGCATTCTAAGCCAAGCTAATTTTTCATTTTTGCTAAGACGTTTTATAATTTCTTTAAGAGTAGATAAGGAACGTGGTTGATAAAAATGTAAATACATTAAATCAAGAGCATTAATAATCATACCATTATATAATTCTTGATCTTCTTCTTTTATTTTATTGAGAACTTTTTGTGGTTCTTTAAGTAATTCTAAAGAATCTTGCTCTGGAAATAAGAGTTCTAAACGGGTATAATGTTCATAGAGTTTTTCGTGAGAGAGTTTATAATCCCAACGTCTAAACCAGATATTACTTTCTCTATCTGCATAACCTTCAACTAATGCTGCACCTGTATCTGATGCGATTTTGGAGATGATAGCAGAAGAGGCTATGGCAATTTCATAGGCACTTGTTTCATTCATTATTAAAAGCAATACTTCAAGAAAAATATCATTATAAACTAATGCTATTGGAATAGCTAAAAAACTTCGAAAGAAATTTCCTATAATGGCTTCTGTTTGCAATCCTCTTATATAATTATGGGTCATAATGTAAAAGCCATTAATAATAGAGATAATAGTAAATGATAGGATAGGATTATTGGTTGCTGTGATATTAAATAGTTCTTCTAAACACCAAAAGCGAATAAAAACTTCTAGTAAAATAACAGAAATACCTGAATACATTAAAGAATCACAAAGTCTTGACCAACTTACATAACTATTCCATCGCATAAGAGGAGAACGTCTAAATCCACCACCTCCCAATATGGCTTGAATAATATTTCTTACTCCTGTAATGATAAACCAAATTACAGCACCAAAATAAGCTAAAAAAGCAATATCTTGTGTATACATAAAGGAATAAAAAGCAGGTATAAATCCAAGAAGTAATTTTAATATATTACTAAATTTTGTATTTAAATAATGCCAAGGTTTTAATGTATTTTTTGATTCATGTTTTATGAAATCATTTGTTGTACGTAATCCTTTTCCTCCAAGTGTGACAATATTTCCTGTGTCAGAAGAAAATCGTTTTAAATCATTAGAACAAGTTCCATTACAGCAAACTGTTGTGTGTGCTTCATAGTCAGTAAAATTACGGTATTTTTCATAAGATAAATTTTTTATTATAGGAATTTTTCGTATTATTTTACCAAGAAAGGATAAATTTTCATTTGCATAGGGCATGATACAGGTATCAACACGTTGAATTTCTTTTCGAACAGGTATTCTTACTCGTGATTGATTAGTATTTTTCTTTAATTCTTTTATGGCTCGTATAGGCAATGTTTGGACATAGGCTAAACCCATACCAGCTAATCGACCAACTTTACTTGTTGAGTCTGTTCCCATACGAGTAAAAAGTTTTTTACCTGTGTAGTAATTGATAAAATTTTGAATATTTGTAAGAATTAATTTTAAGGATAAAATACGTTCTTCAATGGTTAATGGTTGTATTTTGGGGTGACGAGAATAATCTTTGATTGAACAGAATTCGTTATTAATAATTGTATCATTTGTTTCTTCAATACAAATTGGTTTTGTGTGTTCATCATCAAAAAGTTTTGTTGGTTTTTCTTGTTTACAGTTTTCTATCATTTGTAAAATAATAGATTTTAGTAAGGGAGTATTTTTATGATTAATTGCCTGCATAAGTTCGTTAATAGGAACTACATATTCAGCGTTACCTTTTTGCCAATCATAAACATTGAAAATTTCTAAATGAGTAATTTCTCCATCACTTTCCCAAAGTAAATTTAAAACATCTTCTGGAGTTAATTTTGCAAGGTTTAAAACTAAATACCCATTTGAACGTACATCTTTTAATCTATATGCTAATTGATGAGTAGTGTATTTTAATATTGGTGGAACATTGCTAAAACTATCAGAAATAATTATTTCTGCAATTTTTTCTTGTTCTGTTTTTTGTTCAAAGTCTTCTAATATTTCTAAGAAATATTCTGTTGTTAATTTATCATAAATTTTTAATTTATTTTCAAGAATAATTTTTGTTTTGCTATCTTGAGTAGCTGTTATTTTTTCAAGTAAAAGAGTAGCTTTTTTTTGAAGTTGATTTAATGCCTTTAAATGAATTAATTCTGCAAGATGTAAAACAGAACCTTGTCCAATATTTACAAATTGAACAAATTCTGAATGTGTAATGCTTTCTAATTCTAATTCAAACTCTTTGTTTATTCTTGGACGTAACGTAGCATTCCATTCATTTAAAATATGAAAAATAAAATTTTCTTCCCATTGACTGGATTTTTTTCCATCTTCAAGAAGTTCCTGCATTTTGGGTTCTTCTAAAAATTCTAAAAAATCATCAATGCTAATAAAGCTTTGTGGAACCCAAATAAAATCTACTAATTTTTGACGGTGGACAACATGGAATAATAATCCAATTCGGATTTTTATTCCCATGATTTTGCCTGCTGTTAAAAGTTCTTGTGCAGATTCTGGTTTTATGTAGTTATAATAAATAACTGTCATTGATCGTATACCTTTTACCCATGCGTCCATAATAAGATGCGTAGGAGATTTACGACCTTTTGTATTGGCATCATGAACATGGTGATCAAAAATAAGTTGATTCCATGCTTCTGGCATTTCAAGTAAATGGTAACGTCTTAATAATTTTCGTACAATAGTGGGTTTTCCTGTTGAGGCAATTCTAAAATCATGTGCTAGGCGTAATTGTTTTTGTTTATCCCCATAGGAGCGGACTATTTCTTTCATAATTTCAATAAGTACACGAGCTGTATTTCTTCTAAATTTTGTGCCAGCAGTAAATAAAACTTCGTTATGTAAATTTTCAAGAGCAATAAGTCTATCTTTAATATTATTTGTATTAAGTTTATCTAATAAACTGACAACAGCGTGTGCCATGCGTATTTCTTGAGAAATACTCATATCAATAATGCCGTTGGGGTGTATTTTTTCATAGGAATTATTTTCTATTTTTTTTGTGTTTTCAATACTTTTATTAACACAATCAAGAAAAAATAAATCTTGGTTATCGTAAATATATTTATTCATAGGTATTCCCCTTAACCTATTTTAATTTTCCCTTCATACGCCAAATTTCTGCAATAATTGAAGCAACAGCTTTATAAAGATCTTCTGGGATTGGATCCCCAATTTCCACAGAAGCGTATAAACTTCGAGCTAATAATTTGTTTTCTTTAATTGGAATACCATGTTCTCTTGCAATATCTTTTATTCTTAAGGCAACATGATCTTTACCTTTTGCTAATACTATGGGAGCAGGGCAAAGGGTAGGGTCGTATTGCAAAGCTACGGCATAATGAGTTGGGTTGGTAACAATAACATCAGCCTTAGGAACGCTCTGCATCATTCTTTTTTGCATAAATTCAAACATTTTTTGTTTTTGCTTTTGTTTGATAAGAGGGTCACCAAGCATTTGTTTTTCTTCGTCTTTAACTTCTTGTTTACTCATTTTATTGTTTTCTTCATAACGATAAAATGAATACCATAGGTCAAAAACACCAACAGCTACAATAGGAATAAGCGTAAGTTTTGTCATACGAATACTTGCATCAAGTAAATAATCAGCAAGTCCTTGTGCATTTGTGTAATAAAGACCTGAAAATGCCGCAGATTCTCCTAAAATAAAAAGGTAAGGAACATAGCCTACACAAAGAGCAATAAGAATAGCTTTAAATAAACGAACATAAGCGTCTGCTGAAAAAAGCATACGTTTTAATCCATTAAAAATATTAAAACGTGACCATTTAAATTGAAAGACTTTTGTTGTCCATAGGTTTCCTACTTGTCTTTTTAATGTAATATAAGCAGTGAGAGAAATAGCTATTAATATTGGTCCAGTAATAAGAGCTAATTGGGTAATAAATTTCCAAAAAATAGCATAGGCAGATGATTGGGTAATAATATATTCATCAAGGTTATTAAAACATTCAATCCAAAATGCCCCAATTTTTTTGCCTGCATAAGGCATATATACATATAACATAGCAAAACCACCAACAAGAGTCATGGTTTTAGTGAATTCTTGTGATTTTGCTACGTTACCTTCTTCTCTTAATTTATTTCTTCGCTTGGGAGTCGCTTTCTCGGTTTTACTAGGATCTGGTGCCATATTATTTTTTTACCACTGCATTAATAAGATTTAAAAAGAGATCATCAAGACCGTTAATATACGTTTGAATATCTAAAGATAACATTTGAAAAATACTTCCTAAAAAGAAAAAGCCTACAAGAATTTTTATAGGAAAGCCAAATTCCATAATTTGCATTTGTGGAGCCATTCTTCCCATAAATCCAAGTCCTAATTCTACTAAAAAGATAGCTGCAAGTACGGGAGCAATAATTTTTATTGCTAATGTAAAAAGCATATTTGCCAATAAAAAGATTTGATTAAAGATAGTATCAGTAATGAAAATAGAACCAGCAGGAATATATCTAAATGTTTCAATAAAAGCTTTTAGTAAATAAATATGTCCATCAAAAACAAGAAAAATAAGTGAAGTTACTAAAAAAAGCATATGAGCTATAACGCCAGTTTGGTTACTGGAAGAAGGGTCAGCAAACTGCAACATACTAAAGCCCATTTGCATAGCAATTAATTCTCCACCAGCTTGAATCCCTGCAAAAAATACTTGTACAGCTAATGCAAGTATTAATCCTAATATAATTTCTCCTAAAATCATTAATGCAATAGCAAAGGGGTGAGCTGGCATAGCTTCTGGAGCTAAACTAACAGTTGGATAAATTGCTAATGTAATAATTAAACAAAAAGAGGCTTTCCACTGTGCGGGTAATCCTTCTACTGAATAGATTGGTAGCATAAACAAAATTATACTAATACGTAAAAAGGTCAGTAAAAAACCTAAAAAATATGCAGGGTCAAAATTAAATATATCCATTGTTTTTATTATCTTTGATGTAATTTTTTAGGATAATACAGTTTTTAGTTTTTATTAGCAAGTAATTGAAAGTCAAAATTTTGAAATATGAGGAATTTTTTTCCTTTAGCAAAATAATTGGAAATATTAATAAATTATAACATATTGATTAAATATGTTTAAAATTCATTGGTATAGAAAATGCTTTAACGCAAGTGGAGGAAATAAACATGAGTACATTCTTATTTGAACACCCATCTTTTGTTATGAATTCTGATAATTTTGTTGAAACAAAAAGCAGTATGCCAGAACTTGATTGGGGTGATGAAATGGCTGGTGGTCAAGATGCTAGCTATATTCTTAGAAAAAAAGCTCTAATTCTTGATTTATGGAATTTACCTTCACCAAAAACATTAGCTCAAAATAGTAAACAACAAGATATTCCAGTTAATGGCATTATTCCTGTTGCAGATCCAAGTTTTTCTACAAAAGACATTATGTTAACAAAAGAATGGTTTCCACCTATGCAATAATATTGAAATAAAGGATTTTTTACTATACTTTATTTCAACATTGTGATAAATAGTGCATACAAGTCAAACTCAAGGAGTTTATCATGAGTGGAATGTTAACTATTATCATAATTATATTTGTTGCTGCTGTTGTTACTGGAATTATAAGTAAAAAGAATAATCCCACTAATCATAATGAACATGGAGTTCCTTTAGGAGCAGAAGAAAAATATATCGTAGCTCTTAATCCTTGTAGTGATGGAAAACCATTAATGTACGATTTGACAACTTGCAGGCATTGTGTTCGCGTTCAAGATTTTTTAACAAAAAATGGTGTGGAATATAATGATGTTTTAGTTGATCGTTTTATTGGAAAAGCAAGAACTGAAGTTGTAGCAAAATTAAAAGAATATAATCCTAGAGCTTCTTTTCCTACTGTTGTTTTTCCTGATGGTACAATTATTGTTGGGTATCGTGAAACATTATTGCAAGAAACAATAGCTAATTATAAGAAATCACTTGAAAAATAGGAATAACTATGACTTTTGCTTCTCAAAATGAAGAAAAACTTTATAAAAAATGGTTAAAAGATTCTCCTTTTAATCAAATTTCACAAGCAACTTTTCATCATCAAATTCCTAATGATAATGATTTACTTAACTTGTTTCGTAAAGATAAGGAATTGATAAAAGCAAAGAATTTTATTCCTTTTACAGAATTTTATGGTGATACCTTTGTAACTTTTTTATCTAATAAGTTAACAGAAGATCAACAAAATATTCTTAATGCGTTAATGTGGCGATATATTGCACCTAAAATAGAATCTATGAATAAATTATTAAAGCAAGCGTATGATTTATTAGATAACGATAAAAAAGATGATGCTCTTGCTATAATAAAAAAACTTGCAGATGTAGGACATCCAGAAGCTTGTTATTTAATTGCAGCATTTAGTATGCAAGGGCAACTTTTACCTAAAAAAGCAGAAGTAATTTTAGAATATGCTCAAAAAGCTATGCAATTTGTTAATCACCCTCGTTCAAATTTAATTATTGCAGGGTTATATTATGAGGGATTTGGCGTAGAACGAGATATTAGAAAAGCTGTATCTTATATTTTAGATGCGGAAAGAAATGCCGATGCTGATCCATTTGTATATTCTATTTTGGCAGAATATTATCAAGATGGGTATATTGTTAATCGAGATGTGGAAAAAGCTGCCGTTTATGCCTATAAAGCAGAAGGTGCTTAATTTATAGTGGTTTTAGTAAAAATATTATTATAAAAAATCTTTCTTGTTTTAATAGCAGAAAGATTTTTTTTATTAAAATATGTTTCTAAATTATTTATGATTACTTTAACAAATTAAAATTATAAAACAAAAAATATTTTCATAAAGTCACTGACATAATAAGTTTTACTCTCTGGAAGTGAGGAGCAAAGCGACTTGCTGAAAGAGTGTGTACCAGAGAGAACTCTTGGGGGGCATTGCTTGGGGATAACAGTAGTCGTTGGTAAAGAATGAGCTTTACGGATAGGGACAGTGATTTATGTAACTTATTTTGCGTAACTAATTACTGTCTTTATCCGTAGCTTTTTGCGTCACAACGGCTAAAGTGGGGGGAGAGTTACTTATACCCAAAGGGCGACGAAGTCGTTTCTCTTATGCCGAGTTTACGAGGTTTAGGGAAATAGACAGCAATGCTAGAGGGGATTTCCCCTCGTTAGCTTACCCCCTGTTCAGGTCAAAGGGGTGAGACCCCTTATAAAACGTGATACTATGTAATAGTATAATAGATAAGAAAATGTTATATAAACAAGAAAAATAAAAAATAATTTAAAAACATACTTTAATATGTTAGTTATTTTTTTTGGGTAAAGTAAAAGAGAAAATACTCCCTTTGTTTATAGATGATTGAGCAGTAATATTTCCTTTATGAGCTTGAATAATCCATTTTACTAAGGGTAAACCTAATCCTGTGCCATGATATTGTTGATGATTTCTTGCTCTTGATTGATCAACTTGATAAAAACGTTCCCAAATTTTGGGTAAATCGTGTTCTGAAATTCCTATTCCTGTATCAGAAATTCTGCCAAAAATTTCTGTTTTATTTTGTGTAAGACTAAAAAATATTTTTCCATTTTTTTTATTATATTTAATAGCATTGGAAAAAAGATTGAGTATAGCACTTGTAATTAAAGCAGAATCTCCAAAAATAGTAATATTAGGTTCTATATTAAATTGTAATGTAATATTTTTTTCTAAAGCAATTTCTTGTTGTTGCTCTGCAATGATTTCACATAGTTCACTAAAATTTATTTCTTCTTTTTCAAGAACTTCATTAAAATGTTCTGCTTTTGAAAGTAAAAGTAATTGGCTTGTAATTTGTGACATTTTTTTTGCATTCCATAAAATTGTTTGTAAAGCTTCTTTTGTTTCTTGATCTTTTGTATTTTCGAGTGCTAGCTCGCATTGAGCAATAATAACACTTGTAGGAGTTTTAAGTTCATGGGAAACGTCTGATGTAAATTGTTTTTCTTTAATAAAACTTTTTTCTAAGCTTTCAAACATAGAATCAAAGGTATGGGCTAGGGCATGAATTTCATCATTATTATTTTTTTGTAAGTTAATACGTAGGGTTAAATCTTTACTGTTTTGAATTTGTTGAGCAACATGGAGAATATGTTCAATAGGGTGAAAGGTATTGTTGATAAAAATTTTTGCTAAAATAGTTGTTAAAATAGCTAAAATAGGTAATAAAATTATGGTAATATAAAAAAGGGAACTAAAAGTTTTTTTTGTTCTTGCATAGGAAACAATACCACGAATAAATATTGATGTATTTTTTATTGTTATTTTTTTATCGTAGACATAAAATTGATTAATTTTTTTGACTGTATTTGTTTTGAAATCTTGATAAAGAGGAAAATTTTTTGGTGTTTCTCCGTAAATAAAATTACCTTTTTCATTATAAATAGCTGTGTAAATATTATTAAGAAAAATAACTTCTTTATCTAAAAATATTTGATTGTTTTTTAGGAGTATTTTATGAGCATTATTTTCCACTGTTTGGATAAGGGTATTTTTTATTTCTGACTCATTATGGCCTTTGCCTGCAATAATAAGAAAAGTAAGAGAAATAAAAATAAGAATAAAAATACTTATACTTATGAATATAGTGAGTTTATTTTTTATGCTAAGAGAGGCGTACCTAGCTTTCACGAATAACATATCCTTCTCCACGAATAGTATGAATAAGTTTTTTTTCAAAACCATCATCAATTTTTTTTCGTAGATAACGAATATAAACATCTATAATATTGGAACTACCATCGTAATCATAATTCCACATATGTTGATTGAGTTTTTCTCTGGAAAGTACTTGTCCTTTATGCATGACCATATACAGCAAGATATTAAATTCCTTTGAGGAAAGAGAAATAGGTATATTATTTCGAGTAACTGTTTTTGCCCTATCGTCAATAATTAAATCATTAACAACGTAACATTGTGTAATAGTTTGATTATTTCTTCTAATAAGAACGCGGATACGAGCAAGTAATTCTTCAAAAGCAAAAGGTTTGACCATATAATCATCAGCTCCAAGATCTAAACCTTTTACTTTATCTTCTGTACTATTTTTTGCAGTGAGTAAAAGAATAGGTGTTCTTTTACCTTGTTTACGAATTTCAGCTAAAATTTCAAGTCCACTTATTTTGGGGAGCATAATATCTAAGATTACAAGATCATATTCTGCACCTTGAAAAAAAGAAAGAACTTCATTACCTAAAAAACATGAATCAACAGTATAATGTTCTTTTTTTAGTTTTTCTGTAATAAGTCTATTGAGTGAAATATCATCTTCAGCTATTAAAATTCGCATACTTATAAGGATAATTAGGCTTTATTTGATGCAAATAGATCATTTTCATCAAGTTCATCTAAAATGGTATAGGAGCGAATATGTACTTTTGTGCAATCTTCATCCGTACATTCTTGTAAAATACAATTTGCACTTACTACGTTGCTAACCATATCAATTAAATCAATTCCTGCACCTTTGGAAAGAATAGGATATTCAATTTCTTCATCATTTTCACTATAACATCTTAAAGCAACTTTACATTTGCTTGCTTTTTGAGATAATGGGACTATACTTCCTTTGATTGTCATGAGTGATTCAGACATAAACCTTTTCCTTATAACATAAAATTTTTTTCTTTGTGGATATTTTTTTTTATTTTGTCAAGCTTTTCACAAAATAAATTTATATTAAGCTGTAAAAAAAAGAGGTAATTATGGAAAATATGTGGGCACCTTGGAGAATAGAATATATTCTTAGTAAAAAAGAACATAATGGTTGTGTATTCTGTTTAGAGGATTATAGCCAAAATATAAGCAAAAATGATATAGAAAGGCTTGTTGTTCATAAAGGAAAAACGTGTTTTGTTATGCTTAATCGTTATCCTTATGCAGCAGGGCATTTAATGGTTTTACCTTATCGGCATTGCATGGATTTAACAGATTTGAATACAGATGAACGCATTGAATTTATGGAAATTATTACTCTTTCTTGTAAAGTTATTCGTGAAATTTGCCATTGTGATGGGATAAATATGGGAATAAATTTAGGAAAAGCTGCTGGTGCTGGTATTGCAGATCATTTGCACGCCCATTTAGTTCCTCGTTGGGAAGGGGATTCACAATTTATTGCTGTGGTTGCTGATGTTCGGCTTATTCCAGAGCGATTAGAAAATATGCAAAAAAGTTTTGCTCTTGCATTTCAAGCTCATTTAGTATAGAATAGCTAATATTCATTTCTTTGTATATGGAGATATTATGCGTTACTTAAAAGTATTTTTACTTGTTATAATATTTTTTATTGTAATGATGTTTTTTGTACAAAATCAATCATCTTTTTCTGAACCTGTTGTATTAAAATTAGATTTACTTTTAATTCCAGCAATGGAGTCTATTCCACTTCCTCTATATTCTGTTATGCTTATTTGTTTTGCTTTGGGGGCATTGTTAGTTTTACTTATGCTTATGTGGGATAGAGTGACAATTAGTTCTCGTGCTATTGCTGCTCGTCGTAAAGCAATGACACTTGAGAAAAAATTAAATCAAGTTGAAACAGAACTTGCTAATTTGGCTACAAAGCATAATGAAACAGAAACAAAATTAAAAACAGAACTTGAAGAAACTGAAAAAAAACTTAATACAGTTCTTCGTGCTTCTGAAAACGAATAAAAAATGCAATTACCTGAAAATTTTAAAATAACCCCCATGTATGAACAGTATCTTGGGATAAAAAAACAATATCCTGATACTATTTTATTCTATCGCATGGGGGATTTTTATGAACTTTTTTTTGAAGATGCTGAAATTACAGCAAAAGAACTACAATTAGCTTTAACAAGCCGTAATAAAGGGGAATATATCCCCATGTGTGGTATTCCTTGGCACGCTGCAGATGCTTATTTTAGTCAAATGGTTGAAAAAGGCTATAAAGTAGCAATTTGCGATCAAGTAGAAGATCCTAAAAATGCTAAGGGCTTAGTAAAACGTGAAGTTACAAAAATATTAACTGCTGGTACTGTTATTGATGATATGAATTTAGAATCAAAACAGCATACTTATCTTGGAGCAGTGTATTTTGAAAATGGACAAGGGGCGTTTGCTTGGCTTGATGCTTCTACGGGATATTGGACTGGTGTGCAAATTGCAAAAGAAAGTGATTTGTGGCAGTGGGTTTACAAAGTTGATCCAAAAGAGTTGCTTATTCCAAGTGGAATGGAAGTTCCAGAAATTTTAAAAATTAATGAAAATATTCAACTTGTTTATCTTGGAATACAAAGTCATTTTGATATAAAGCGTTCTGAAAAAAGAATTGTAGAAGTCCAAAAAGTACAAGAACTTTCTGCTTTAGGACTTGAAAAAAAACAAGCCCTTGTGCGAGTTTGTGGTGCATTATTAGCTTATATTGAACAAACACAAAAATATGTACCGTCCTATTTAAGTGCTTTTGAGCCTATGGATACAGGGCTTTTTATGATTATTGATGAGGTAACAGAAAGAAATTTAGAGTTATTTCGTCGCTATGATGGTAAAAAAGGTATTGGAACTCTTTGGCATGAACTTGATTTTTGTCAAACCCCTATGGGGGGGCGTTTACTTGAAGAGCGTCTTCGTTATCCTTATAAGGATTTTGCTAAAATAATGCTTCATCAAGATGTAGTAACCCATTTTTATAATAATCCACAAAAACTTACAAAATTACGACAATTTTTAGATAAAGTATATGATTTAGAAAGAGTTTCAACAAGAATTAGTGTTAATAGATATTTACCTAAAGATTTTCTTTCTCTTAGGGATAGCCTTTTATATTTACCAGATATTTTTTCTTGTTTACAAGAAGAAGATGGAGTTTTACCTACGGATAAAACTCTTAGTTTTCAAAATGTTCCAGAAGGGTTAGGACGATTATTGCAAAAATGGGATAGTTGTCTTGATATATATTCATTATTAGCTAATTCCTTGTGTGATTCTGTGCCACAACAAATAACAGAAGGGCAACTTTTTAAAATTGGATATCACCCAGAATTAGATGAACTTATTGATGTAATGGAACATAGTGAAACACGTTTGCAAGAACTTTTACAATATGAACAACAAAAATCAAATTTACCTAAATTAAAAATTGGGTTTAACCGTGTTTTTGGATATTATTTTGAATTAAGTAAATCGCAACAACAAACTATTCCTGCTTATTTTGAACGTCGCCAAAGTTTGGTAAATGCTGAACGTTTTATTACTCCAGAATTAAAAGAATTGGAGAATAAAATTTTATCAGCTTCTGAAAAAAGAAATGAATTAGAATATAAATTATTCCAAGAATTAAGAAATAAAATAGCTGATGAACGCCCACGTCTTTTGTTTATGGCAGGACTTTTAGCACAAATTGATTATTGGCAAGCGTTAGCTGAATGTGCAAGAAAAAAAGATTGGAAAAAACCTGTCTTAGATGAATCTTATTCTCTTGAAATAAAAGAGGGACGACATCCAGTAGTTGAGGCTGTGATTGGTAAATCTCATTTTATTCCTAATGATTTATTAGTTGATAGTGAAAGACGTTTGCTCTTAATTACAGGTCCAAATATGGCTGGTAAATCAACAGTTTTAAGGCAATCTGCAATTATTTGCTTATTAGCACAAATGGGGGCATACGTTCCAGCACAATTTGCGAAAATTGGTATTGTCGATAGAATTTTTTCTCGTGTTGGTGCTTCGGATAATATTAGTCAAGGGCAAAGTACCTTTATGGTTGAAATGATGGAAACAGCTAGAATTTTGCGTCAATCAACAAAAAGAAGTTTTGTTATTTTAGATGAAATAGGTAGAGGTACAAGTACGTTTGATGGATTAGCACTTGCTTGGGCTGTGGTAGAAGAATTATTAAAACGAGCAACAAGCAGTATACGCACTCTTTTTGCAACACATTATCATGAACTTACTGCTTTGGAAGGAAAATTAGCAGGTGTTTATAATATGAATATTGCTATAAAAGAATGGAATAATGATATTGTTTTTTTACGTAAACTTATTCCTGGACCAGCAGATAAGAGCTATGGTGTAGAAGTTGCAAGACTTGCTGGAGTACCTATTCATGTTGTACATAGAGCAAAAGAACTTTTACAACTTTTAGAAGAAAATAAAGAAAAAGCAGAGAAAAGAGTTGAAAAAGTTTTATTGCCGGGACTAGAAAATCCAATAGAAAAAAATAAAATAGAACAATATGATCACGAAATGTTGAATGAGGAAGAAATTATTGCTCAAGCACTAAAAACAAATCCTATTTTAAAAGAATTAAAAGAATTAAATGTTAATTCTCTTACTCCGTTAGATTGTATGCGATTAATTGCAGAATGGAAAGAAAAATTATAAGAGTGTATTATGAAAAAAAATATTTTTGCTATATTTATAATAATAAGCATGGCATTATTTGCTTGTGGAAAAAAAGGTGATCCACTTCCACAAAAAATTGATCAACTTTTTTCATTGCAAAATGTTTTTGCAACAATCAATCCAGAAGGAACTATTACTGTAATGGGAACTGTTGTTGGTTCTAAAGAAAATGCCCAATCATTTACATTAGAATTAGAACCTGTTGATGAAGATTGTATTGGTTGTCCTTTTGTTCCTGCTGAACGTTTTACAAAAACACCAGCAGAAGCTTTAGTTAATAAAGAGAAAGGGGAGTTTAGTATTACTGTGTTACCTTCAAGAGTAAGTAATATTTATCGTTGGCGTGTTGTGGTTCGTAATTCTGTATCAGGCTTGCCATCAGTAGCAACACCTGCATTTAAAGTAAATAAGCCTTTTGATGATAAACGAAACTTTATTGAACTTTCTCCTAAAAAGGAATAAGTTGTAATATAAATAGAATAGTATGGCTTTTGATCATTATGTAAAAAATGATTAAAAGCCTTTTCAATATTATACTGATAGTAAAAAGATAATCTTAAGAAAAATTATAATATTTGATTGAATATTTAATCAAAATCTACTATACACCTTTTTACAATTTTTTAACTTTTTTATTAGAGGAGTAAACTATGGTGGAGGAAAAGAAAATTTTTAAATTTTTTAATATGCCTTGGTATTACTTTATCACTTTTGCAATTATTGTTTTAGCTTCTACAATGATGGGAGTTTTACCTGCAGGAATGGCTGGTTGTTTTGCTTTTATGATAGTATTTGGAACATTATTAAGTGAATTGGGAGACAGACTTCCAATCGTACGTTCCTTTTTAGGGGGTGGGGCAATCGTTGTTATTTTTGGTATGGGATATTTGAGATATGTAAATTTCTTTGATGTATTTGATCTTTTTACTAGTGTAAATTCTAGTGGTGTTTCATATACAAAAATTTTAATGAATGATATTGAAAGCTTTTTTAAACCAACTGGTGCTTTTCTTGATTTTTATATTGCTGCTCTTATTACAGGCTCTATTTTAGGTATGAATAGAAAACTTCTTATGAAAGCAGCTACAAGATATTTCCCTGCCATTTTTGGTGGAATTATTTTAGCTTTTGGTCTTGCTACATTAGGTGGAGCTATTACAGGATTTGGAGCTATCCGTGCATTACTTCTTATTGCATTGCCTATCATGGGTGGTGGTATGGGAGCGGGTGCTGTTCCACTTAGCAAAATTTTTGAATCAACTGGTACTATGACAGCTGAAGAAGCAATTTCAATTATGAATCCTGCTGTTGCTATTGGTAATGCTACTTCTATTGTTCTTGCTGGTCTTATTGTTAAACTTATTGTTAACAAAAAATTAAATGGTCAAGGACAATTAATGTACTCTAATGCAAATGATACTTCTGAAGTTGATATTACTCCCGAAATGAAAGAAAAAAGAGATAAAATTACAGTTGCAAATATGGGAGTAGGTCTTTTTACTTCTATATCTTTTTTTGCATTTGGTTATATTTGTTCTTCTATTTGGACAAGCTTAGTTCCTTCTGTTAATATTCATGCATACGCTTGGATGATTATTAGTGTAGCTCTTTGTAAAATTTTTAATCTCTTGCCTGAATCTGTTGAAATAGCTTGCTATCAATGGTTTCAATTTATTATGAAAAACCTTACCCCAACTCTTCTTGTGGGTATTGGTCTTTGTTATTTAAGCCTTAAAGTTGTTATTGATTCTTTTAGTTTTACTTATATTCTTATTTGTTTCCTTACTTGCTTTGGTGCAATTATTGGAGCAGGTTTTGTAGGTAAACTAGTTGGATTTTATCCTATTGAGGCAAGTATTACAGCAGGACTTTGCATGGCAAATATGGGTGGAACTGGTGACGTTGCTGTTCTTTCCGCAGCAGATCGTATGGAACTTATGCCTTTTGCACAAATTTCCTCCCGTTTAGGTGGTGCAATTATTCTTATTATTGGTAGTCTTATGTTGTCCATTATGGGTGGAATGCTATAATTACTAATTAAGGATTATTTATGTCCCAATGCTTACATTGTTCGGCAACTGCTATATATAATTTTCATGTATTAGAAGTACAAACACTTCATATTCGTGATATAAGTGGGGAAAGAAGAGTGCAGGCATTGGGACTTTTTCAAAATTATGCTATATGTCGTAATTGTGCAGAAACACAACTACAATTAACAACCCAATTTAATTGGACAATAATAAAAAAAATTTTTCCTTTTCTCATTATTTTTCTTTTAGGTATTATTGTTTTATACTATAACAAACAAAATAATTTAGTTTTTTTTCTTTTTTCTTTTTCTGCTTTTTTTTGTGGGATAGTCGGATGTTATTCTCATTTGAAAAAATTTTTTTCTAATAAAAAATATTATACTAGCCTTGAAAAGGAGGAAGCTTTATTAAAAGCTGCATGGGATTGTATATTAATGTATGCACCTAAAAAAGATGGTGATAATGATCTTACTTATATTCCAATTAATGAAACAACAATTAATTTTGATGTGAAAAGTCTTATGCAAAGCTATGATTTGCTTCCTGCCATAGCACAAAAAACTTGGGAATTATTGTATAGTAAAAAATAATATATTTTTTAGCAGTATTATATTTATATTGTATAGAAAATTTTTTATCTATTTTATTTTTATAATATGTTGAATTGTTAATTTACGTGTGACACTTTATGTAGAAAATTTTCAATGAGAGTTTTCCAGTTTAAATACTTTTTAGGTTTATTATTGATAAGTTTTATTTTTTAGTTTTTTTGAGTAATAGAATTATAATTGTTTTATTTTTTTTGTATATTTTTAGTAATAGTTGAATGATCCCAACTAATTAAATTGGTTATTTTTTCATAGTTATAATTTAAGACTAAAAATGCTTCTATCTTTTTTTGTTTAATTATAGTAAGATAATAGCTTAATAGTAACGTATTATTATCTTATTATGAAAATATTATTTTTATAAAGATGTTGTATTGAATTACTTTTATTTGATGTTATCTATTTGTTTTTATAAATAATTTATTAGTTTTTATATTAATATATTTTTTATTATTAAGATTTAAAAAATTATATAAAATCATTATAAAAAAATAACTATAAATTAAAATTAATTTATAAAATATAAAGTGGAGATAAAATATGTTATATATAATAGTTAAAAATAATTATTTATTTTATAATAATGGTAAATTAAAACGTTTTATTAAAATATCTGGTGGAGCTGAGGAGAATTGAACTCCTGACCTCTTGAATGCCATTCAAGCGCTCTCCCAACTGAGCTACAACCCCACATAATAAAGAATATTAATAATAGTTATAAAAAAAGTCAAGCAGATATTCTTTCTCTAATTAAGTATGGTATTTTGACTTTTATCAATTTTTAGATTAGAAAATCTATTTAAAGAGGATAGTATGCATAAAAAAATTACTTTTAAACGAGGAATGACAATATATACCTATTTACAATCTTTTGTAATAGTTATTATATTGGTATTAACTTTTTTTATAGGCTGTTCTCTTTTATATGAAGTTAACAAATTTAAACATACAATAAGTGATGAGCAATTTAACATAACTTCACGTTCCTTATATAATGAACTTATTTTTCTTATAAAACCTGCAATTCAGTTAGGTACAATTAATACAAGTGAATTTACAAATGTTTTTGAAATTATTCATAATGATAGATTATTAACAAAATTTATTTCTGTAAATAGTTCAGATTTAATATTATATAATGAATTTAAAGAAATCCGATATGATTTTATTGATGGTACTTATATTCGATTATACGAAGAAACAAAAGATAACAAATTATCAGATAAAAATAATATAAAAAAATATGTTATTAAAGCATTTGCCATAGATCCTCATACTGATGAGAAGAAAGAATATTTACTTAGTTTTGATAAAAATTTAAATGAAATAAGTAGATATGAAAAAGAGTATGTAGTAGATGAGTCTCAAAAAGATCTTTTAAACTTTATTACTATGCTTTTTTCAACTAATGAAAAAAATAGTCGTTTTAAACAAATTAATGAAGAAAGTTTTTCTATTACAACACCTTTTAATTCCAATATAGGAATGTATTCCGTAATAATAAATTGTGCAGATCTTTTATCTATTACAGATGGTTTTGATTTTCATACTTCCTTCTTTATTTTTAATGATTATAATATTATTACTTATCAACAAATTGATAATTCTCATCAAAAAGTATTTACATCTAATAATTATAACAACTTACAGTTGTATTCTAATGATTTTTTAAATTTAGTTAATATTTTTGAAAAAAAGAATCTTTCAAAAGCTATAACCCAAATTTACAATAAAACTTCGGGAACACTTCAACATATAAATATAAGTAATACTCAATATCAATATAAAATTATTAATTTTTATATTGGATCACGTGAATTTAAATTATTTATTTTAGGAAATCCTAAGATATTAGAACAACATATAAACGAATTATTATATAATATAATTATTTTTACTTTATCAATTTCACTAATATTAATTACATTATCTCATTACTATTCAAAGCAATTAAGTAAAAAGCTTATAGAAATTGGTGAATTTGCAGAAGCTATTAGAAAAAATAAAAAAAATAATTCATTAAAGGCAAATACCATTTTTTTAGAAGTTAATAATTTAATTAGTTTGCTTATTTCCATGAAAAAAAATATTAGTAAACAAAAGGCAAAATTATTAAATCAACAAAAAAATTTAGAACAAGCGATTAATGAAAAAACTATTGAGTTAGTAAAAGCACTAAATCTTGCAAATGAATCAATTAAAATAAAAACGCAATTTTTATCAACAGTTAGCCATGAGCTAAGAACACCTATTAATGCAATATTAGGTTTTTCTTATCTTATTGATAGAAAAAATTTAACTAATGATCAAAAAGAGCAATTAGAGAATATTTTTTATTCATCAGAGCATTTATTACATACTATTAATGATATTTTAGATTTATCTAAATTAGAAGCAGGTAAACTTATTTTGGAATCATATCCATTTTCAATGAAAAAATTGATTATGAATGTTTATAATATGACAAAACATATGGCAGAAAATAAGGGACTAAAATTAATAGTAAATTTTGATGAAAATATCCCTTCTGCTTTAATTGGTGATCCTAATAAATTACGTCAGGTTTTATTAAATTTAATAGGTAATGCAATTAAATTTACCAATGAAGGTGAAATAACTATTTCTATAAAAAATATTTCTATATCTCAAACACCAATAAATGAAGCACAAGTACAAATTGTTATTTCTGATACAGGAATAGGAATGACTCAAAAACAAGTTTCAAAATTATTTTCTCCATTTTATCAAGCTGATGCAAGTATCAATAGAAAATATGGTGGTTCTGGATTAGGATTATGTATAAGCCATGAAATTATTACATTAATGAATGGAACTATTAATATTGAATCGGAAATAACTGTTGGTAGTAAATTTATTATTGATTTAAAATTTGTTATTAGTGATAAAAAAGTAACTGATGAATTTTTTGCCATAGAAAATATATATACACCATACACAAATAAAAAATTTGTTTTAGTTGTAGACGATAATACTATTAATTTAAAAGTCTTAAAAGCGTTACTTGAAAAAGCTAATTTAAATGTTGATACTGCCCAAAGTGGAATTGAAGCTATTTCAAAAGTAAAAACAAATTATTATGATTTAATTTTTATGGATATACAAATGCCAGAAATGGATGGTATTACAACAACAAAACATATACGAAATTTACTGCACGAACATAATGAAATTATGCCTAAAACTAATATTTATGATGTTCCAATTATTGCTGTAACAGCTAATGCAATGGTAAGTGATAAAGAAGAATGTCTAAACGCAGGTATGAATGCTTATATTACAAAACCTATTATACCTAACGAACTTTTTAAAATAATAAATCAATATAATAACTAACAATAACTTTGAGGAAAATATGCAAAAAACATTAGAACTAAGAGCTTTTATTGTCTTTTTAATTTTAGTTAGCCTTTTATTTTTATCGTTATTAATTCCATTTTTTGGAGCTGTTTTTTGGGCTGTGGCACTTGCAATAGTCTTTAATCCTATTCAAGTATTTCTTATCAAATATATAAAATGGAAAAATTTTGCTACTCTTTTAACGCTTCTTTGTTGTGCTTTAGTAGTTATCATTCCTTTTTTATTTATTGTCAGTTCCTTTATTTCTGAATGTGTAAAAATATACACAGCCTTAAATTCTGGCGAAAAAAATCCAGCTTTATATTTTGATGAAATACAAAAAGCATATCCTTTTATCCAAGACACGTTACAAAATTTTAATATTGATCCAACATTAATTAAACAAAAAATTAGTCAATTTGCACTTTCTGCAAGTGGCTTTGTTGCAAGCCAAGCTGTTGCTATCGGACAAGGAACTATTACTTTTGTTGTTCAATTATGTATAATGCTTTATGTTGCATTTTTTATGATACGTGATAGCAAAATTCTTATTTATAAACTGCATAAAGCTTTACCTTTAGGACATACTCGTGAACAATTATTTTTTAATAAATTTTCTGAAGTAACAAGAGCAACCATAAAAGGAAGTCTTGTGGTAGCGATTGTACAAGGTTCATTAGGTGGGCTTGTTTTTTACTTTTTAGGTATTGGCTCTTCTTTATTGTGGGGAGTTGTGATGACTCTTTTCTCTCTTATTCCTATGGTAGGTGCAGGTATTGTTTGGTTACCTGTTTGTATTTATCTTTTTGCTATTGGGGATACTACATCAGCATTTATTTTGCTCTTTTTTGGAGCTGTTGTTATTGGACTAATGGATAATATTTTACGACCTATTCTTGTAGGCAGAGATACAAAACTTCCTGACTATATCATTTTGCTTTCAACATTAGGCGGTTTTAGTATTTATGGAATGAATGGTTTTGTTATAGGACCACTCATTGCTACTCTCTTTATTTCTGCATGGGAAATATTTGGAAATGAATTTAATACTGACCCATGTGATGATTTTGAAATATAAAATTTATACTTGACATTTTTCTTATTGCTCTATAAAAATACTCAAGTTTGGTTTGCCCATGTAGCTCAGTAGGTAGAGTGCATCCTTGGTAAGGATGAGGTCAGCAGTTCAATCCTGCTCATGGGCTCCATTTTCCTATTGTCGGGATGTAGCGCAGCCTGGAAGCGCACTTGAATGGGGTTCAAGGGGTCGGAGGTTCAAATCCTCTCATCCCGACCAGATATTCAAAATAAAATTTCTTCTTTCTAAGCGATCCTTCTTTAGTCAAATTATCAATCTAAGTATAGTATTGTATATAGAAAAATTTCAATGGAATTTTTCCAATTTAAATATTTTCTAGGAGCTGTCTCTAAAAAAACTGGACATATTTTTAATTATATGTTTAACTTTATTTATGAGTAGACATGATATTTCTGATGAAAAATGGGCTGTAATAGCTCCTATGTTGGTAAAAAACAGCA
>JARHYD010000063.1 GCA_029258655.1 Mailhella sp. | reverse complement strand
TAACACAAGAAGAATTACGACAAAAATTAGAACTCATCAATAATAGACCTAGAAAGTGTCTAAATTGGACAACTCCAATTGAAGTTTTTCTACAAGAGGTGTCGCACTTGGATTGACAATTCAGCGTTTTATAAAGTTAGCTTGTTAAAGTAAGTATAAATAATTTGAAAACACACTCTAAAAATAATAAAAAATATTTCTTACTTATTCTAATAACTGACTAATACTTGTTAAACGCTCATTACAAATTTGTACTTGTTTTTCTAAGCGTAAGGCAAAAAATAATAAATCTTCATTAGTAGTACCTTGAAAAACTGGAATTTCAAGAGGTTGAAAAAGAATATTACTAGGTTTAAGAGTTATTACTTCTTCTTGGTATACTGTTTTATTAGCACACGCATTAAGGCTTAGCATTAAGCACAGATAAAATACTATCAGGTAGATTTTGTTTTTTCCAATTTTGGCTTTTTTCATCATTTTGTTGACGTATGATATATTCTTTTTGCTGTAATGCTTTTGCAATTCTTTCTTTATCTTGTTCATAACTTGTTAAAACCTCATCTTGTTTTTGACCAAAAGTCAAAAGTCTATTTATTGCATCATGTTGTTGTTTATTTTTATTTTGTAATACAGCAATTTCTTGTTCTTTTAATAAAAGTTTTGCTTGTATTTTATCGATTTGTATTTTCATTATAAAAATAATAGCACTCAAAATACCTAAAATTGCAATTTTTCCTAAACTGCTACGAAAAAAATTTACTATTGTGCTTAGCATTTTTCCTCCTTAAAAAGGTCTGTTACTTCAAAGCTTGGGCAATCTTTTGCAGCAAATTCTTTATGCCCATGAATAGTTAGATTTTGAAATTTCATTTTTAAATTTTGTACAAGCTTTTGTAAGCTAAAAAATTGTGCAGGAGTAAAATTATTTTCTGCTTTTAATTGTTCATTTACACCACCAACTAAGCAAATTCCTATACTATTTTTATTTTGACCTTTACAATGAGCCCCTATTTCTTCTATTGGTCTTCCGTCTTCTATTTCACCATTTCTACGAATAACAAAATGATAACCTATATTTTCCCAGCCATTTTTTTTATGCTCTTGAGCAATTTCTTTTACACCTATATCTTGGTTTTTTCGTGTTGCAGAACAATGTATAATAATTTTATCGAGTTTTCGCATTATTACCTTCTTTTAGTAGGGGAATTTCTCCCCTACTTTTTTATACTGTTCTAAAAAATCAAAATATTTTTAGAACAAAAAATTCAAGATTATTTGTTATAATTCCACTATTATTCGAAATTATTTATCCTCATCACCAAAAGTTTTATCGAGTTCTTTTTCTAATTTTGCTTGAATTTTGGAACGATATTTAAAAAAGACTTTATCTAAAAATTGATTTATTCCAAAGCCAAATTCTGCTAAATGATGATTGATACTAGCTAAATTAACAAGAATGAGTACACATAAAAATAAATCAAACCAAAATGCACCATTATACTCAATCGTTATTCTTTGTTGCAATGTGACATCAAAAGCTTTGCAACCAATACCTACAATCATAATGCCAAAATATAAGCTTATTACTTTTTTTATTCCTGTCCACATTCTAAGCCAATGAAACTTATTTTTTTGTTTTGCTTTGAATACTCCTAAAGCAAAATCAACAAAAATAAGATATTGAATAATCAATAATAAATATTCACTTGCTCCAAAATCAAAAGCTATATATGCAGCAAAAGCAGAAAATGATAATTTATTTTCAAGATTAGAAATAAACCCTAAAAAATACTCATAAAGAAACATATTTCCATTCCAGAGGCAACATTACATTACCCAATAAAGGGAGAACATTTTTTATCGTTTTTTTATGCATTGACGCATAATATGAGGTAAACCTGTTCTTGCTAATTCATTATAAAAAGCTTTTTCGCAATGTAATCTTTTATGTCCATTGACTATTTTGTAATCAAAGAAAAATATTTTATTAATAATTAACGCAGGAAGTTTCCATAATTTTCCCTCTTTTTTGCTCCAACGGTAAAAACGGGAACTCATTGTTTCATCTTCATAACCTGCAAGGAAAATAATATTTATTCCTTGATCAAACCAAAGAAAAATACGTTTTATATAAAGCCAAATTCTTTTCAATATATATAAAGCAACTTGCTTTCTGTGTTGCCATACTAAAGAAATTTTTTGCCAACTTTGTTGTAAGATATATTTTATTTTATTAATCATAATTTCCTCGTATAATTATTTTATTCAAATATTACACTATGTTTTTGTTTGAATAAAATTCTATTATAAATATATTAGCAATAACTATACCAATATTAGTATATAAGCTAGTTAGCGTATTTTTTACTTAAATACTGTACGTTATACTAAAGGTTCTGCAAAAATAGTTGCCACATCAATAGCCTGTACTTCTTCTATTGTTTTTGCTTTATCCACTAAATCCTCAATGCGTTGCTTGCGTCCCATGTACACACCAGATAACGTGGAAAACATTCCAGCTTTTGTTATAATTTTTTGGGCTAAATCAGCTAAAGGCATTTGTCTGCCTTTGGCAATGCCTGCAATGCAAGGAATTTCTTTTTCAGCAATTTCTGGATTAGCTAAATATTTAATGGCTTCTTGTTCTTGTTTAGCAAAGCTTACTTTTTCATCTGTTGGATAATAGGGGGTAATGGTTTCAATAGCCATTGTAAGGGCATATTCTGCTTCTCTTTTTTTTCTATCTTTTAGCGTTGTTAAATCTTCTTCTGTTTCCTTTGGTGGCGTGAAAACAACGTGATAGCCTTGTTCTTTATCCCCAGAAATTTGACAATTTTCATTACTTGCAAAATTCGCTTTGTCCCCAAAAATACGCGTTACTTCTTCCTGTGGCATTTCCCATGCACCAGAAGCAAGTAATTGCTCTGCGTCTTCATCATTATCCACATTCAAAATAATAGGATCGCCAATTTCGGTAACAATTTCTTGCTGTTCGCCTGTTTCTGGATTTTGACTATATTCAATATGCTTTTCTTTTGTAATAAGTATTCTCATTCTACTGACCTCTTATTGGTAAAAATTTAACAATACATCTTGTGCTAATACTGTATCAAATATAACTGTTGTTTCATTTGGAATAAAAATTAATGCTTGGTTATGTTGTGTATACAAAGCTAAATATTGAGAACCACCTAAATAAAAACTTTTATTCACACTTGTTAAACAATTTATAATGCCTCTTTTAGGTGTAATTTTTGTATCAGACCAACCATTCCATTTTTCTTGTATAATAAAAAGAGGTTTATTGGGTATCACATTAGTTAAGGTTACTTGTCCTGTACTTGTTCGTGTTGCTAAACTTTTTACTGTTTGCCCATAATCACGAACCCACTTAGTAGTGGCAATATAATTTCCTATATGTTCGGCTTTAGGTGTTGGAGCTTCTCCCCACGCATAATCATTATTATCTACGTTAATCGCAATATCTGCATGATAATATTTTCCAGGCTCTGCTGGGCTTCCGTCTGGTTTATACTGACGTTTAAGAACATTTAATAAAGCAAATCTCCTGTATTTGGTATTTTGTGAATATGCCATTTCACCAACCATAATACCATTCTTTCCAAGAAATCTACGTGTAGCATAATTTCCTGTTTGTGGGTCTTGTTCGGTAATTCCAAACACATTGAGTTGTTGATTTGATTGATAAATTTCTCTATGTTTAAATTCATTTCTACCTACAAGTATATTATTTACATTCTTTCCCACAGCGTAATCAGCCACTGCTTTGCTTGTTACACTATTTATTGTATTAGCTGCAGATACAGCACTAAGTAATGGCGTATATAATGTTGATTTTCCGTCAGCCTTAGCTTTTATTGTAACATTATCATAACTAACTTTGCCAGCTTCTGTGGGGGTAGCAGGCACTCCCCCCTTCCCTGCTTCTTTTGCCCATTCTTTAGCAGATTTACTATTAAGGTCTTGGGGATTAGGCGGAGTTGGACTTTCAGCCCAAGCTCTAGCTATATGAGCATAATTTTTTGTATTAACTTCACTCTTATTCGCGCTTATTTCACTTTGTTTTGCATTGTTAGCAGCTTTTACAGCTTCATCACGAGCAAAAAAAAGAGCTTCTAAAAGCCCTTCAACATCTCTATCATCAGTAATATTAAGCTTTAGCGTTCTTTCAATAGCTTCATCAAGCTGTTGAATTTGCATAACTATCCTATCAAAACCATCTTTTTCCAAAACTTCTGGATGAAAAGCTCCAGCATTTTCTAAATCAACGATTTGTGTTAAAGGAACTTTACGATATACAGTTAATCTTGTTCCCTTTGGCAAAGCCTCCCCTGAAACGGGATATGTAAAAGTTTTTTTAACTAAATCCACAGAAAAATTTTTTGTAATTTCTTGTATTTCCTTATCATTTTTTATCATGGCAAAAACATGTGTTTTATCGACCAAATGGAATGGTAAAGGAAATTCCTTTGTTATACCATTTCCTTCATAATGTTTTTTAGTAAGTGTACTAGCTATTGTCATATTTCCCCCTAAAAATAACTTGGACCACGCCGAGTGGAACGAGAACCAACAAGAGTATTAGTAATATTTCCAACTCCTGATAAAACCGTATTTACTGTTTGCAATTTTCCTCCTTGTGCTTTTTGTCCTGCTTGATGAGCTTCTATATTATGCTTTTGTGCCTGACGATTATACATATTAGCTTGACGCTGTGCTTTTGCTCCTATTTCCTGTGTTTCCAATTCACCTTGCATTTCCATATCACTTAATACATCAAGAGCTGAACCACTATCCAAAGAAACATTAGCTGCCCCATATTGTACAGCTTGTTTACTTTGTAAGGCTTTTTGCTCTAAACGAACTTTTTCTTGCTCTCTTTTTCCATCTTCAAGGGCTTGTTTTGCTTGAATTTGAGCTTGCTTTGCTTCTTCTTGTTGCATAAGTTGTTGTTGTAAGGCTTGTTCTCTTTGTGCTTTTTGCTCCTGTACCTTACCTGCCATACCAAGAGCAGAACCAAGTACACTTATTCCTGTTGTTACAGCTGTTACTCCACACATATTTTCCTCATTTTGTTATATAAAATCGTTTAAAAAGAATTTGTTCCAAACCAAGACGCAAATATTTCTCATCAATAGTAAATCCTAAATAGCGAACCATACGTAATGTTCTTTTATTCCATGCAGCTGCTTGATTTACAAGAATGGGATATAGCTCCAAAGCTTTTTGTATAATTTGCTTACCATATTGCACCAAAAAACGCTGATGAGAAATAAGACTTTCTCCTAAAAACCATATTTCTGCACAATGGTTACCAAGTCCTTTTAAAGGTGCTAAACCACCCATTCCAATAAGTTCGTCTTGAAAATAAAGACCATATATTTCTTGATGTTCATCTTCAAAAAGTATTTGTAACATTGTTTCAATATCTATATGGAATAATTGCCAAAGCTCTAATTCTTCTAATTCACAAACTTTTTGACTTAATATCGTAATTTCTGTTTGTTTTGCTTTTTTTATTTCATAATCCCCATATATTCCAAGCATTAAGTTCCAACTCCAAGTTCAGGTAAAAGAGCTAATACAGTCATAGGCAATGGTACATCAGATTCTACACAAGCATAACTTTGATTTTCAAAACCACAACTAGGATAAATATAGGCATAATCTGTATGTAATTGTACGGGATCTCCTGGTTTTTCATTTCTTCGCCACTTTATTTCGTCCATTTGTGAAAAATTTGTACCAATTTTTGCATAATTAGTATGGCGAAAATACACACCAATTCTTTGTACAAGCTTTTTTTTACCTAATGTACTTCCGTATTGTGTTTCACCTTCTAAAGGCATACTTCTTAATCGTGCAATAAAAGGCAATCCCACTATAATATTTTTTGCAGTGAAACCTAAATCTATTCCCATAATTTTTTGTATTTTGCCTTTTACTTCATACTGTAAAGGACGCACAATCTGCATAGGGCATACTGCACCATTGGCAATAATAGCAACATTTTTTCCCTCTAAATGCTCCAAGCCTCCAACATATTGTATTGGCTCTCCATGATAAGAAAGTCCTGCATCAACATAAAATACATACGGTGCAGTAATAGCTGTTTGTTCTTCCTTTATTTTTTCTTTTGTTATTTCTATTGTATTATTAGATAAAGGATTTTTTTCTTGCATTAACACATCATTTTCATAACGATTTTCCATACGTTCAAGAAAATAATTTTTCACACCTTTTATTTCTCGCTCTACAACACAAAAAAGCTCATCTGAAAAAGCACTTGGTAAAGTACAAACTGCAAGAAATTTTCCCTCTGTGCTATGCCTGTGCCATGCAAAAACTTCATGCTCTCGTAAAAAAGTATGTCCAAGTAATATACCATCATCACGCACACACCAAATAATAGAATCAGGACTTTGCTGATATGCCCAATCAATAATAGAATGTTCTTCTAATAAATGCCCTGCTAGCACAGCATGATCTGACCCAGAATAAGAATCTGTTCCAAAATCATATAATAAATCTCGCATTTCTCTATGCGTTCTATTAATATGCAAAACACTATTACCAACAATAAGAGCAGGCAAACTACTTGAGCCTCGATATGATTGTGGTACAAGGGAAATATCTTTTGCAGTTAATGCTCCATTAGCACTTTTGACTTCCCATTCTGTACCCCCTGTACCAACAAGCAATGTACGCAAAGAAACAAGCCAAGAAATTCTTGAAACTTCATTGCCTGCAATACTTATTTCCATAGCATCATCGGCTTTTGTGGGAGAAGATTTTGTAAAGGATTCATAATTACCAGTACGTGAAAACCATAAGGTTTGTGGTTTCTTTTTTGATCCTGCAAAAACAAGACGTTGTTGGTAAAAACAAACACAAGAAGGATAATTATCTTTACCAAAAGGTACTTGTGCTTCTGGTGGTGTATCAAGCATATCAGGAGCAATATTTTTTGCGTCAAAATTTTCTGTTAAACTACTTCCAATATACCCATATTTGCCATTTTTTTCTTGATATATTCTATATTCTGTTGCTTTTGGACTTTTTGTCCATGTTAATTTAGGATAACACGTTTGCCGTAAATTTTCTGGTGCTTCTATGGAACATGGCTTTGAGGCAAGGCTTTCTTCGCCATTTTCATCTATAACCGTAACCACATAAAGCCAATTTCTTTTTCCTTTTCCATCACCATTAATTTCTCCTGATGTTCGTACATCGTAAAGAGTGGCCGTTAATCCTGTTGGTGGTGCTACTTTAGGTGAAAAATCTACTTGTTCTAATTTCCAATTATCATGAGCAAATCGGCTTAATTTATGAGGTGGAAAATTTGGTGTTACTAAATAAATAACATCTGCACTTTGTACAAATGCTAGTTTTTTAACATCATCATAAGAAAAAGGTGTAGCTATACTATATGGTACTTTTTGGCTATTTAGCACAGCTCCTTCACGAGTAAAAATAGCTAATTTTTTCTCTGTCCAAACAAGAATATATGTTTCTGTTGGCGAAAAAATAAAAGGCATAAGTCGTGCTTTTCCTGCAAGTTTTGCTAAAAAACGAAAGCCATTGCGTTTACTTGCTCCCCCATGTGGGTGAACAAGCATATTTTCCAATACACTACAACCTGTTTGATATCGTGCTAAATCAACTCTCACTGTCAAAGAAGGAGAAAGTTCCCCAGCAGTAAAACTACTTTGAAATCCATGAAAAACCATATTATTTTCTTGCTCCAAGATAATTTGAATTTACTATAACATATTGTCCTTCTTTACTATCTTGACTTTTAGCTTTATCAAAAGCTAAACTTGCCAAATCTTTCAATGCCTGCACACGTCCATTATCTCCCCCAAGACTCATACAAAGTTCAGACGCTAATTGCCATGCAAATGCATCACAAAATAAACTATCCCAAATACTAGGATCATCAATATACGTAATAAAACGTAATAAGGCTTGTGGACAAGGAGTTAAAATAAATTTTGTTCCATCTGCTCCAAGCTCTACACTATACGGAAAACTCATTAATGCTTGGTTTTGCGTTATACTTTGTAAATCCAAAGGTGTATTAATTGCTAAAATTTGTAGGCAATCTTCTGGGTACTGATAATAATAAATATTTTCATAAAATTTTTGTAATTCATTTGTTCCAACTAGTGCTAATGCCACTGTTTTTGTAGCAAAATTCCAAGGATATGCTCGCAAAGCTGATCGCAGAACATGAGGAAATTTTATTGCACATTGTCTTGCCTCTGTGCTTGCCTCGCCAAGGCTGGTAATTTGTAAAATAGAATTACCACCAGCACGACTTAACGATAAATTGCAAATATCTACTTGTGAAAATCCCATTTTCACCTCGTTATTATGATTAAAAATAATGTTTATTAAAGGTGTATGTTATATTGTGTAGTATTAATTTAATAAGCTAATAGTATATAGGGTGTGTTTTCAAATTATTTATAATTACTTTCACCTATTAGACTTATAAAACAAAAAATATTTTTATAAAGTCACTAACCTAATAGTTTCACTAAATGGAGTAAAATATATTATTTTAGAAACACCTTTAGTTATGGAAAAATAAGCTTCAATTCCTTGAAAAGAATAACGTTTGGGTTTCCAAAGGAAAAAAACTAAAGAGCTTGCCCTTATAGTTTTCCCTTTGGACGTTTTTTTGGAGAAGTTTCCCCCTATAAGAACCTTTTACGCTTGTTTATTTAAGACAATTCCTGCTGTAATTGCACCTTTTGTTGCTGTACCTTCTACTTCATATTTTACACGAAGATAATTGCCAGCTAAAGGAGGTAATGAACCAAAACCAATGCTTTGTGTTTTTGATAATTCTTGTGCTGTATATTTTTTACTACTCATAATTGTAGCAAAATCACCATCATTTGGCGTACTATTCTTTTTGGCACTTTGAATATGAATAACAAGAGAAGTTAATCCTGTAAAAGCTTCCACTACCTGCACAAAAGGATAAACAGGCATACCTTGTCCTTCTGTATTTTCAAGATTAATAGTCTTTGTTGAATTTGCTGTGCCAGTAATTTTTTGATTTTGTGAAAATATTAATTCTTTATCTATATACATATTTTTTACCTCTTTTGCGTGTGTTTTAAATAAGATTGTTTTAAGAGGAGAACTTTTAAAAAATTTTCCCTCGCAAACATTCAAAATTTTTTAATCTAAAAGATCTTTTGAAAATAAAAATATTTTTATGTAGTTATATTACAAAAAATACATAACTATCTTTTATTTCTATAAATTTTGATTATACAAGTAAATATAAATAACTAAAAAACACACTCTATTAAAAATTTTTGAAAGGGGTTCTAGGGGAAAACTTGTTATAAAAAGTGTTCCCCTAGAAAAAACAAAAACTATACTAATGCTGGTTCATCATTTCTTAATGCGTCCACACGGCGAATAGGCATACCTAAGAAATGAGTTACTGGTTTACCTTCAATTTGTTCAATGGAAAGCTGAACATTTGTTTTTTCCATTGCCATAATATCCAAGATTGTTTTTACTTCACGGTTCATATACCACGCCATTTTAGCTTTATTAGCAGATGGAATTTTGTTAGCAGCAGCAATCATAAGTCGAATAAGATTTGTACCTGCATTTTGTGTTTTTCCTGTAATAATGGCACTAAAACTTGCTGTATCAATATTACAAATACGCACAGCATAACGCCAATCTCGTAATGATAAACCACAATCCCATTTAAAATGGCTACGGTAACCTTGATAATGCCCTCCATTATCATCAAGCAACGTTTGTTCACCTAAATCTTTAATTTGCAAACCAGCTTGAGAACCTTTTGGAAAAATACCGTGTAAGGTATTTTCTCCCCAACCACAAAGCCAAATAGAAGTATTTTTGTTTCCAGTACCACCATAATTTAAAATATTTTCTGCACTATCAAAGCCAGATAACGCATTATAACGTGGACTAAGCCCCATAAATTTTTGAGGTTCTTCGTGGGTATTACCATAAAAAAGGGTTTTTGCCATTTCTTGATTCATAGCTTCTACAAAGCCTGCTTCTTCACTCATTCGCCAATCAGCACTTGCTCCATTTAAATCTGCAAGAGATTTATCTACTTCTGCATAAGCTTCCAACATTCCACACGTATCATCAACACTTTTTGTGGTGCTTTTACTAGGCTGTACACCATAATTTAATAAACGCCATGTAGCAGAGGGAAGACCTGTACGTATTGTTGTTCTGTGGCCTGTGGGTAAATTTCCTTCAAGCCATAAAGCATCTTCTAAAATTTCGTTGGTTTGTTCCATTATTTCAACAAGTTTTGCAATTTTTCCTGTACTGTCAAAACGTCGTGCTGCATCAATTAATGTTACTGCATTAGCCATATTTTTCTCCTATGTATTAATAATTTTTACAATATGTTATAAATAAAACCCCTAAAAAGAGTATAAAAAAGCCCTCTTGCATAAATACGTATTTATGCAAGTACATAAAAAGTTTATTAAACTATATAAAAAATACGTGGAAAATGAGGAAGAATTACCTCAAGAAAATATAAAAACTAAAATTATTTTTTCATACTTGGATAAAAAAGTTCTGCCACAGAAATATCTTCAACTTGTTCTTTTGCTTTAGGCATATCAGGTTCTGCCAAAGCTTTACCTACGCGGAACATAAAACGCACGACTTCTGGGTGAGAGCCAAAACCTGTTTCGTTAAGGATTTTTGCAAGAGATCCATCATCAAAACGTAAAATAGCAGCCCTTGCATATTGCATATTATCATAAAAGCTTGATCCACCATACTCATTATCAGTTTCACACGCTTTTTTCATATTTTCTAAAAGCTTTGTTTGTTCTTCAGCTTGCTTTTTACTTTGATTTTGCACATAATTTTCATAAAATTTTGCCATAAGCCGTGCATTTTCCAAACTCATTTTTTGCTCAAAAGCAAAATTTTGAAAATCAGAAACTAACCCTTTATCAATCATTGTTTCTGGAGCAAAATGGAAAACATAATCAGTTGGTGATTGCAAAGCTTGTGCTGTCAATAATGTTTGCATACCTAAATTTTGCAAAGCTTCTTTTTGTGCTGTTTCTGGAGTTTGAACTTGTGAAACAAGAGTTTGTGCCATTGTATTAGCTAATTGCTCTTTTTGAGCTATTGCTTGTTGCTGTGACAACGTATTTATTGGTATAGAATTTTGTACCGTATTTTTAGGAAGTTCGGTTTCATTTTTAGCATTTCTAATAATAATTTCTGTTCCTTGATCTGCCATTAATCTACTCCTTGTATTTGATTTAAATAATGTATGCCTAAAGCTAAAACACGATGATATAACATAAGACCTATACTTCTTCGCCCTTCGTACCATGCATACCATTCTTTATTGCTAATGGGCATGGATTCAAAAACATAGGTTGATTGCAAAAGAGCTTTGAAAAATCGTTTTCCTTGTGGTGTTTCCAATAAAAATTGTAAATCTTTTTGCAATTCATCATGTTCTATTTGTTTGTTTTCTTTACTTTTTTGCTCTGTTGGTTCTTTTTTATAAGGTTCTTGCCAAAAATTATCTGCCATTGTATTTTCCTTTTTATTATCAACCACATAGTAAAATATGTTTCTAATAAGTCAGTGATGTTATGAAAATATTTTTTGTTTTATAAATCTTGTGTTAAAGTAATTATAACTAATTTGAAAACATACCTATTTTGTGGTTTGTTCTAAAACTTTTTGTGCTAAATTATTAGAATCAAGCTTAACTTCACTCATAGTTTTTGCCGTTTGCACACCTTTTTCTAGCATTTTCCAAGTTTTTTGCTCTTGCATTTGCTGTTCATTTTCTTGCTTTCTTTGTTCACGAATAGCATACACACGATCTTTTCCTCGTAACAATGATAAAGGCACACCAAGAAGTTTTGCATTATGAATAAGCATTTCATCAATATCTAAATTATCCAAAACTTCTGGATTAATTTGTGCTAAATTCCCCGCAAAATATGTTATGTTTTCAATGGCTGCTATATCTGCACTTTTTTGTGCTAAAGCTAAAGCTGATTGCATTTCAATTTCCCATTCACGCCCAGATAGTAAGGGAGGAACAGGCAATATTTTGCCATAGCGTTTCATTATGCCTAAAACTCGCTGTATAAGAGGCTGAAATAATTCACTCCTAAGTCGTTCTAACGTAGGTCCAAGCATAAGCAATTTTTCTGCATTTCGTTCATACACTTCTGTTGCAGTCATACGTTTATCACTTTGCGTTAAAAGCAAAAATAAATCTTTATAAAAATGCTCTCCAATTTGTTGGCGTATTTGTTGTAAATACGCATCAAGAGCTTGTAAATTTGCTCGAACTTGATACGTTGGCGTGATAGCTGGCATTTGTGCATTTGTATCAACAAAATTAGCAAAACCGGGACGTAAGGAAAACTGCCCTCCTTGATTTCGCAGTGAATTAGAAACATTCATAGGTGGTTTTATTTCCAATTCTAACGCTTCAAGCCCATCTTGTCGCATACGCTGTAACATGGTTACATCTGGCAATGCGTCCATACCCGGACCACGTCCATATACATCTTGCCCTGTAACGTCCCAACGTGGACAACACGCTGGAAATTCTTCATACCCTCCTTCTTCTAAAAGAAAGTTCCCTTGCCCAAGCAACACATAATACGATGCATAACGCCGATTTTTTCCATCAATTTTATCTGGACTATAATTTTTACGTGGCTCAATGGCATGAATAAGAGGAAATGTTTTTAAACTATCTTGTTGGACTAATTCTTTAATATATTGTGGACAAGAAGAAAAACGCTGTTCTATTTGACGAGGTGTCATAGTCATTTTTCTATATAATGTATCTACTCGTCCTTTTGCATCACAATCAAGATAATATTCCCCAACGGTTAAATTTCTGCACCGTATTACTTCGTCTTGATCTTCTTCAATTAAAAAACAGGCTGTTCCAATGGCAGCAAGCTCTGCATAATGGGCATGAACAGTAGGATAAAAATTAGATCCTGATAATACAGCGTGTACTCTTTCTTGCGTATCCTGTAACCATTTACCAATGCCTTCAGCATTTTCTAATTC
This sequence comes from Mailhella sp., assembly GCA_029258655.1. Lineage (GTDB taxonomy): Bacteria > Desulfobacterota > Desulfovibrionia > Desulfovibrionales > Desulfovibrionaceae > Taurinivorans. The sequence continues at coordinate 4,779 of JARHYD010000063.1, read as the reverse complement.
TTTATCTTTTAAAGAAAATCGAAACCAAGGACGAGCAGGAGAACTAAGTCCTCCATGCATACCAGCTGCTAAAATACGCAACGCATACAACGCTGTGGAATCAACAATATTACCATGTTTTTTTGTTCCTTTATTATGGCTTTCCTCTGACCATTTTCCTTTATTAGGAAGCATAAGAGCAGTAATTTCTTGCCATTGTCCTTCCCAAGAACGTCGTTCTTTTTCAAGCTCACGAAAACGCCGTAACACATGGCGAACTGTATCTATTTCCATTTTAGCCACCTAATAAGGTTTTCTTTTCCGTATTTGCAGTTGTTGCTAATCCACTACCACTTGTTAACACAGTATCAGAATGTCCTATGGCATTTGCTCTGCGTCTTCTTTCTTCATCACCTGCTTGCTTTACAGATTCATCTGCCATTGTTGGCATTGGAGCTGGTACTTCCACAGCTGTAACTGGTGCAGGCATTGGATTTGGTCTTTTTCCACCACCACCCATAAAAAAACTCCTTTTTGGAAACACTCCCTAAATAGGGGGTGCTTCCATATTAATGTTATTGTATGTTTTTCTAATACTATTACATTGCAATTATTTTATTTTTATTATCAAAAAACAAAATTTAATAATTATGAATAAATTGAAAACATTCCCTAATTAATCAAAGACTTTTGTTATTTGTTCTTTTTGCAAAACACTTACAATACCTGCAACATATTTATTTTTCTTTGCAAAATAACATAGTTCAGGTATTTCTGCTTTTTGTTCAAAACCTAATTTTTTAATAAATTGTAGAGCATGGCGATAGGGCTTAGGCGTAATCCCAATAAGGGCAGAAAGAACATAATTTTGTTTGCTATCCCTACATAAAAGCAAACTTTTCACCACATAAAGCCCTATTGCCTCTTGCTCTTGAAAGGCTTTTTTCAAAAAACAAAAATGAATCATCACGCTTTTTCCTAACGGATTATTAAGCCAATACATTGCCTTTATAACCCCCTTTGTATTAGCTATAAAGCGTACATCTTTATCCTTTGCTAAAAGCCATATATAAAATTCCTCAAAATTTTGCATTTCACCATCAAAAAACAAAACTTTATTAAGTTTATCTTCTTGAAATTGTTTCCAAAAATGATAAATTTTGTCTTTTGTACTATTCTTTGCCCAAAGGGTTTGATACTCTATATTATGCATATTTTTTTTATTAAAATTATGTATATTAATAGTTACTTCTCTTTGCTTATATAAAAGATTTAGAACAATTTATTATTAAAAGAGCAAAGAAAATTCCCTAATTTTTTGTAAAAAACGTCTCTCCAGAAAAATACATTTGTCCCTCTTGCGATACAGGAAAAACTGCCCCAAGTTTACTATCTAAAATTCTTGAAAGGCAATCAAGCATATCATCATGTTCTGCCACAGGAAAATTTAGAAATTCATTTTTATAAAAATCTTGTACTAAATCAGAAATAGTTCTATCTGTTTTCATGGATACAAGCTTATAAGGAAACCACATACGCCCTTGCTCAAAAATTGGTACAAGACGACGTATTCTATCCGTTTTTGCCATTTGTCCCCCTAAAGCAATAATTGAAAAACGATAATTTTCGTGTTCCATGCGATATTTTATATGCTCAATATCAGCCTGTATGCCATATTGTTCATAGCCAACAGCTAAGGGTTTATGTTTTCTATGCAACGTAAATAATGCTTCTGCTCTTTCATGGAGAGCAAGTCTATCATGCACCCCATCTAAAACATAATAAAAACCATCATGGTTTAATCCAATTACCCACATAGAAGTATAATCTGACCCTTCTTTTTTACTAGACGCTGGATCTACTAAAATATATCTATTCATTTGTTGCCCAAAAGAAGATTTTGTATCACTTGGTAACGTTTGAAACCATTCTTTTTTAAAACCCATAGCATTATCTGCTAAAGGATTTTGCAACATTTGACACGCAAAAACATAAGCCCCCATATCACGTCGTTTTTTCTTCAAAACTTCATCATCTAAAAAAACTGCTTTTCCATTTGTTTGTCCGTCCTTTGTTGCGGGGTGAATACGTGGTAACACACTTCCTTGTTCCATGATTAAATGATATGTATCTGATGCGTGATACCTTGTGCCTATCATACGAATATGCCCTTGCCTTGCCCCTAAGTTTAACGATAATCGCCATGCATCTGTTGTTTTTTTTATTTGTTCTGGTGTGGTAACAGATTCTAATGTCACAACATCATCATAAATAAGCAAAGCAAAATGCTTCCCTGTGGGTTGACCGTCCACTAAACCCCAAGCTTCTAGTGTTGCTTCTTTAGGGTTTCCGTTCCTTCGTACAATAAGTCCACCATCTTCACTCCATGTTCTTGTTCGTGCTTCACTTTTTTCTGGTGGTGCAATAAACGGAAAATAAGCTTGTAACAGCGTGTTTGTTTCCCATTCACGTTTTATTTGCCGTAAAAAAGCTTTTGCAATGGGTCTAGTATGGCTAAAAATTCCTACGGTTATATTAGGATTTACAAGAATATTTTGAATAGTTAGCCCTATGGTAATAATAGTTGATTTATAATGTTCTCTTGCCCATAAATCTAAATGATTATTAGGATTTTCTTGCACTTCGCGACAACGAGCAAAAAGCCAATCATTATCCATATCTTTCCTATTCATACCATATACAAGAAGATAAAATAAATCGTATGCCAATAAATTTTGTATATCTTCAGAACATTCTTTATCTTCAAAAAAAGGAATTTCTTCCGCTAATTCCTGCATTGTTTTTTTAGAAAATGAAAAAATATCTTTCTCTTTATCTACTCTTTTTTGTTTTGATTTTTGATTTTTTCTTATATCTGGTAAAAGAGCCATATCTTTTTCCAAAATGTCTGTTTTTTGTTCTTGCTCTAAGGTAAAATCATTTTCTTTTACCTGTTCTTCAAGCTGTTTTTGATAATTTTTATGCACTCTTAAATAAAATTTTTTTGCTTCCTCCCTTGTAGGTAAAAGAGAAATTGTGCCATTTTTTCGCACTTTCACAATATTTTTTCCCTTAAGCATGGCAAACTTCCTTTTGCCTACATTTTTGGATTTTATGAAACAATAAAATTTCTGGATTTAATTTACCTAAATGAGCTTGAAAAATTTTTTTACTGTATGCAGTTAATGCTAATTTTGGAATTTGTGGTTTTTGTTTACAGCTTATAAAATCAAGCAAATCGATAGTTCCGTATTTTATTCTTCGTGCGATTATATACATAGTATGCCCAAAATATCTTGCGGATCGATGTGCTAATAAATAATTGCCTGCTGTTTCATATTCTTCTTCCAGTAAAGCGATAAAAAATTCTGACATACGCTTTACCATTTCAAGCCCTAATAAATGTGTTAAAAATAAAATACTATCTACACGAATAAGAGCCTTTTCCGCTTCTGTTGGGACAAATAATACATTTTTTCTTTTTTGCTTTTTTACCACAGTTTTTTGCTTTGCTCTTTGCTGATATTCAGCACTAGAACTATATCTATTTTGTAAATATTGAGGAGCAATATCTCTTACGCTTGCATTTGACCTTACGTGCAAAGGATAATCAAAAAAAACTTGGTATTGATAACAAGGTGCTTGATTTCTTTGATGAAAATAACAAGGCGTTACTTGTTCTTCATTTTTTTTCTTTGGTACTTTTTGCTGTTCTTCAATTTTTTGTAAATAATATGTACAAATACTTTGTGGTAAAAAATATGCATTTTCACATTTATTTACTATATGACGAAAACCCTTAAACATTTTACCAAGTTCTTCGGCATAAAAAAGTAAATTTTCTTCTAAAAGAGTATGAGCTTTTTCCTCTGTTATGGATATAGGAAGTTTTAAAATTTTTTGCACAAGACTTTCAAAATGTTCTGTGTCGTTATTCAAAATATTTTTTAATGCAAGACCAAGTTTTGAATGTTTTTTTACAAGGTTTTGTGGTTCTTGTAATAAAGCATAACCATAACCAATAACAGGCATACCTAAAGCATTTAAATATAAATTTGTATGCATTTCTTCATAATGCTTTATTTCTGCAATTAATAAAGGAGAGGGAATTGTCATAACAACCTCATTTCGTTTTCGTTTTTTGTGTTCTAACATAGGGATTTTAAGGTTTTTATGCATTTGATAGGCAGATGATAAGAATATGATAGGCAACACCCCTAGTTGACATAGTTTTTTATTTTTTTATGATGAAAATTTTTATATATTATTTCAAGTAGTTATAAATAATAGAATTTATATTTTTTTGTATTTTCGTATATTTTCTTTTCTTTTTTGAAAAAAATTTTTTATTTTTTTATATTTTTTTGAAAATCTATGTAAAATTATTGACTTTTTTATAATGAAAATACAAAAGTTCTTTGTTTTTACATCGTAACTATAAGCATTTTCTAATGCAATTAGGGTGTATTTTTAAATTATTTATAATTATTTTAACATATTAGACTGATAAAATAAAAAATATTTTCATAAAGTCACTGACCTAATAAGTTTCACTCTCTGGAAGCGAGAAGCAAAGCGACTTGCTGAAAGAGTGTGAAACTGGGGGGGGCATTGCTTGGGGGTGCAGGGGGTGAGAGCTAGGGGGGATTACCCCCCGTTAGCTTACCCCTTGCTCGGGTCAAAGGGGTGAAACCCCTTATAAAACGTGATACTATGTAATAGTAGAATAAATAAGAAAATGTTATATAAAAACAAGAAAAATAAAAATTAATTTAGAAACACACATTAATTTAAAAACAT
>JARHYD010000062.1 GCA_029258655.1 Mailhella sp. | reverse complement strand
GTAACACAAGAAGAATTACGACAAAAATTAGAACTCATCAATAATAGACCTAGAAAGTGTCTAAATTGGACAACTCCAATTGAAGTTTTTCTACAAGAGGTGTCGCACTTGGATTGACAATTCAGCTAACGAAAAGAATTTTTTGAATTTTTATTTTTATTTCTCTATAAAACTTGCATAAAAAGCTTGACCTAAACTTATGCAGGCATCTCCTACGGGAGTATTTTTTGGAAAAAGTATAGTATAGGAATTTTTTAATTCTTGGTTAAATGTTCGTAGTAAAATTTCGTTATTAAAAACTCCTCCTGATATGATAAGTGTATTACTAGGAAATTGTTTTTTTATAGAATGTAAAATAGTTATATAGTGTTGAATAAGGCTTAGATGAAAGATTTTTGCAAGATCTGTTACTGTTTGAGACATTGTTGAGAAATGATTTTTTTTGAAATATTGAAAAATTTGAGCATAAAAATACGGTGTATCAATTTCCCATAGTGCTTTTTGCTGTTGTATACGTTCTTGTTGGTTTGTATGTTCAATGATTTTTGTTTCAATAGTTTCTAATAATTGAGAATTACTTGCATAATCTTCTAAAATTATTGCTGCTTGTCCTTCATAGCTTGTGTGTGTACATAATCCTAAAAGAGCAGAAATAGCATCAAAAAGTCTACCACATCCAGAACTTAAAGGGCAATTTATATTTTTTTCGAGCATAATTTCACAGAGTTCTAATTCTTTTTGATATTTTTTATTATGTGCAAAAGGAAAATAATCTTTATTTGATAAGTAATTATTTTCTTGAGCTTTTTTATGTAATGCAAAAGCAATTCGCCAAGGTTCAAAGGTTGCTTTATCACCACCAATTAATGGTATAGGGCTTAAACTTGCAAGGCGTATGTGTTTTTTCTTTTTTGGCTCAAGGTAGAATAATTCGCTTCCCCAGATAGTTTTGTCTAATCCTAACCCTGTTCCGTCTAAAATTAAAGCAAGGTAAGGCGTATCAAGTAGTTTTTCTTGTTCTGCTAAAACAGAATAAGCATGAGCAATATGGTGTTGTACTTGAATTAAAGGGATATTTTTTTGTAAGCTATATTCTTGGGCAATGTGAGTGCTTGGAAAATCTGGGTGTAAATCTGTAATAACTTTTTTAGGGTGTATTTCTAAAAGTTTTTGTAAATGTTTTGCTGTTTCTTCAAAAAATTCAATTACTTCTATATTGTCTAAATCTCCTATATGTTGGCTTTGGTAGGCTTCATTTTTTTTAGTAAAAGTAAATGTATTTTTTAAAAATGATCCAGTAGCAAAAACAGCGTTTTCATAATGCATATTTTTAGGAAAATAAATTGGACTTGGCACGTAACCTCTTGCTCTGCGTAAATAAATGCTTTGTGGAAGATTTTCTTCCAAACTTTTTTCTAAAGGTAGGCAAACAGAATCATCAACACGTATTAATATATCGCGATTATGGAAAAGATAATAATCTGCTATTTGTTCAAGTTCTTTTAATGCTTGCCGATTTTGTATACAAATAGGTTTACCACTTTGATTTGCTGATGTCATGATTAATGCTTGTGGAGCATTGCAGGTTGCCCCTACAAGTTCAGGAGAAAAAAGAAGGAGGTGTAAAGGTGTGTAAGCAAGCATAATACCTATTCGTTTTGTATCAGGGTGTATGCTTTTAGGTAAGTTGGTATCTTTTAATGGACAAAGCACAATAGGGGCAGCTATGGAACATAAAAGCTCTTCTGCTTCTTTTGAAATATATGCAATTTTTTTTGCTTGTTCTATATCTTTAACCATAAGAGCAAAAGCCTTATGAGGACGATTTTTACGTTTTCGTAGTTCTTGTATACTGTTTTCATTATACGCATCTATTGCTAATTGAAAACCACCAAGACCTTTTATTGCAAGAATTTTGCCTTGTGCAAGAAGTTCTATACTTTTTTGTATTGCTTGGTTTTGTATTGCAAGGATATGTTGATCTTGTGGATATGGTTTATTATTTTGTAAATATTGTTCTGTTCCGTCTGTTAACCATAATAAAGGACCACAATTAGCACAGGCATTAGGTTGTGCATGAAAACGTCTATCAAGGGGATTGGTATATTCTTTTGTGCAATCATTACATAAAGGAAAACAAGCCATTGTGGTTACAGGTCTATCATAGGGAATTGATTTTGTAATAGTGTATCGAGGTCCACAAGATGTGCAATTTGTAAAAGCATAAGCATAACGCTTATTTTTTATGTCAAATATATCGTTTTTACAATCAGTACATATTGCAACATCAGGACTTACTAAAACGCTATGTCCTTGATGTTCTCCTTGTATAGAATGGATAATAGTAAATGTTTCTTCTTGTTGTTTGGGTAAAATAGTATTTTTTTCGTGGCAAGAAATTTTTGCAAGTGGAGGAAGTTTTTGTAAAAAATCAGTATTAAATTGTTCTAATTGAGAGGTAGTGCCTTGAACTTCTATAACTACACCTTTTGGGGTATTTTGTACAAAACCAGTAAGATTATTTTCTAAAGCAATTCTATAAACAAAAGGACGAAAACCTACGCCTTGTACTTGACCTTTTATAATATGTTGTTGTCGTATTATCATAGTTTTTTTTATGATAATTATATTAATTAGGCAAGAAAAAAGGCAAGTATAACTTGCCTTTGTTTATATATCTAAATTAAATCTAGCTTTATGAGCTTGAGGAGCAACTTTTCCCCGTGACTCTTGAAATTCTTTATCTTTTTCTTCGTCAGTCTTTTCAACTAATTCTTCGCCTTCATTTTTATTGAGATTGAATTTTATAGTTTTTTTCTTGAAGAATTTAGAAAGTTTATTTTTTATACAATCATGATCTCCATCTACACATTCACCATCATTTTCACCTTCTTCACGCATACTAAAAGATAAATCTTCTGGTGTTGCTGTGTTAATAACAAAATCTTCATCATTTTTCTTTTGTGGTGCTTTTTTGGATAAAGAAAAGATTAATTCAGGTGGAAGTTCAGAATCATAATCATAACTATCTTCAAAAGCTTTATCTTTATCAATTTTTGGTGCGTGTTTAGCTAAATTAAATTGATATTCATTGGTTTTTTCTTCATCTTCAATGATATTTAAATTTTGACTATCAAAAGCTGCATCTGCTTCTGGATTTTCGCGTCTAGTTCTTGTTATTTTTTCAGGTGAAGATTTTGCAGATGAGGAAGAAGTTTGTGGTGCTGTTCTTTCTATTTTCTCTAATCCTTCTAATAGAAATTTATTTTGAATAGAATCGCGTAATTTATCATAAGGATCTATTGTTTCATGTAACATTTCTTCATTAGTCGTAGTTTTTTTAGAAGTTAAATTAGCAGTTGGAATTTCTTCTATTATTTCTTCTTGTGTAGAGGAAGAAGGTTTAACTGAAAAAGATCCAGCTTTAACCTTTTCTTCCTCACGAACATTTTCTTCAAGAGGTAATTGTGCTACTAATTCATTAAGAATTTCGTTTATTTCTTCTTCTGTTTTGATAACACAATAATTAAGTTCTGTTGATTGTGCTTGGTTGGAAGAATTGAGGTGAGTAATTAATTTTTTTTCATCTATTTCATTTTTTTGAACTTCAAGAATAAGTTTATCAAACAAAACTTGTTCTGTTGTCACATAAAGAGGAATTTGACAAAGACACGTATCTTTGGAAACAGATAAAATTCTTAAATCCGTTTCAAAAGTTAATTCACCTAATGTATCAAGAAAATATAACCGTATTTGTTTTCCTGATTGAAGCATAGTTGCTTCTGGGTGATTTGTTATTTTTATTTTTATTGTTTGAAATGTTAGTTCAATAAGTTGAAATGGATTTTTAAAGCCATCAATACGTACCCATGTATTACTGGGAGTCACTTTTAGAGGTGCTTTTGAATGCTCAAAATTAATTGAAAGATCACCTTTTAACATAAACTAATCCTTGTTGTAAAATTATTTTACAACTTGACGTTCTAAACAAAATTCTACACGTCTATTTTTTGCCTTATTTTCAGGTGTATCGTTTGGAAATCTTGGATTTAAATCACCCATACCTGTTGCAGTCATTCTAAGGGGATCCATACCATGTTCTACAAGCCAAATCAAAACGTTTACTGTTCTAAGGGCTGATAATTCCCAATTATTTTTAAAACGTGCACCTTCTGGAATAGGGCTATTATCTGTATAACCTTTAATATTTAAGGTCATATCTCTATGTGATTGGGCAATTTCCAAAATGGTTTGTAATTCTTCTTCTGCTCCTTCTGCTAAGTATTCGGAACCCGGAGCAAATAAAAGACTATCACCTATGGTTAGGGTTATTGTGCCTTCATCTAAAACTGCTCCTACTTTTCCTTCTACATTTTTTTTAGAAAGATAGCTTTGTATTGCATTAAAAACATTTTCTTGATTTTTGAGTAATTCTTGGCGAATACGCATTAAATCTTGTAAAGATTGTTGCGTATTGCTATCAATATTGCTTTGCATTTGCCCACCAGCTGTTTCGCTAGTATTAAGACCACCAAATGCCATACGCATTGAACCAAAAACACTTTGAAAACGTTTTACCTCAACAGTTGACATAGATACTAACAGTACGAAGAAAACAAGTAATAATGTTACCATATCTCCGTATGTTGCAAGCCACCCCATGTCTTCTGGTTCTTCTGGTTCTGGTTCTGGGAGACCACTACTCATAAGATATTTTCCTTATTATTTTTTTAGTCTTCTTCTGATGATTTTCTTACAGATGGTGATAAGAAAGAAGAAAGTTTTTCGTAAACAAGTCTTGGGTTATTGTTTTCAAGAATAGATTTTGCCCCTTCAAAAATAATGGAGAGGTTCATACTTTCTTGTGTGCTTCTTGATTTTAATTTTGTAGCAAGAGGTCCAAAAATAAAGTTTGCTAAGATAGTACCATATAAAGTTGTAATCAAAGCAATAGCCATAGCAGGTCCAAGAGCAGATGGATCGTTAAGCTGGCTAAGCATTTGGATAAGACCAATAAGGGTTCCTAACATACCCATAGCAGGAGATAAACTTGCCATTTTATTCAAAACACCGATACTAATACCATGCCTTTTTTGCATGGAAGAAATTTCAATAATAACTGTATTATGAATTAAGTCAGGGTCAGCGTTATCTGCAATAAGTTGCATAGCTTTTTTGAGCAACGGATTATTTGTTTCAACTCGTTCTAAAGCCAAAATACCTTCACGACGGCTAATTTCAGCAATTTGTACCATAACATCAACAACTTCTTCTGGCATAGTTCTTTTACTGGTAAAAGTTTTTGCAGAAGCTTTTAATGCTTGGATTACTTCTTCAAGAGGGAAACAAATGAGGGTAGCTGCTATTGTACCACCTACAACAATCAAAATACTGGGAACATCAATAAATCCTGCTGGATCTGGACCTAATGCAATGGTTGTTCCAACAAGACCAAAACCAGCAATAATTCCTATCAGAGTGGCTAAATCCATTTTTTTTTACCCTATAACTATTGATTAATATGAAAATGGTGAGTAAAACCATTTCAGTTAATTAATAAACGCACTAGACAAAAATGTCCAGTCCTTTTATTTTGAAAAACATTATTTGAATATGCGTTTACTCGTTCGTATACCCTAACCACAAGGAAGGATTTGTGATTACAAGAAATAATGCAATTCGCAATATCGCAATTATTGCTCACGTTGACCATGGTAAAACCACCTTAGTAGATGGTTTATTTCGTCAAAGCGGACTTTTCCGTGCAGATCAGCAAGTTGATGACCGTATAATGGACAGCATGGAATTGGAACGCGAACGCGGAATTACCATTGCTGCCAAAAACTGTGCCGTTTCATGGAACGGTGTACGTATCAATATTATTGATACGCCGGGTCACGCTGACTTTGGCGGAGAAGTTGAAAGAGCTTTGTCTATGGTTGATGGTGTTGTTCTGTTGGTTGATTCCTCAGAAGGACCACTTCCACAAACACGTTTTGTACTTAGAAAAGCTTTAGCTCTTAAACTTCCTGTTATTGGCGTTATCAATAAAATTGATAGAAAAGATGCCCGTCCCGATGAAGTTTTGAATGAACTTTATGAGCTTTTCATTGACCTTGACGCTAGCGATGAGCAACTGGAGTTTCCAGTGTTATACGCTATTGGGCGTGAAGGTGTTGCTATGTACAATATCGGCGATAAATCAGAAAACCTTAGTCCTTTATTTGAAACTATTTTAAAACATATTCCTGGTCCAGAATATGATGATGAATTACCTTTCCAAATGCTTGTAACTGATTTAGATTATTCAGATTATTTAGGACGTCTTGCTGTTGGTAGAATTAAAAATGGTAAAGTGCAAAGTAAAGAATCTTTGGTTTGTATTGGGGCTGATGGTATTCCACAAAATTTAAGAGCTACAAAACTTCAAGTTTATCAAGGAAAACAAATGGTTGATGTTGAAAGTGCAGAGCCTGGCGATATTATTGTTATGGCTGGCATAGAAGACGCTACCATTGGGGATACTATTTGCACAAAAGATAGCCCCATAGCATTACCAAGAATTAATGTTGATGAACCAACTGTTGCAATGCGTTTTGCCATTAATAGTTCGCCTTTGGCTGGTCGTGAAGGTAAAATTGTACAATCAAGAAAGATAAAAGAACGTCTTGAAAAAGAAGCTCTTTCCAATGTTTCTATTCGCGTAGAAGATACAGAAGATAAGGATTCCTTCATTGTAAAAGGACGTGGTGAATTCCAAATGGCTATTATAGTGGAAACCATGCGTCGTGAAGGATTTGAGCTTACTGTTGGTAGACCAGAAGTTATTATGCATGAAGAAAATGGCGTAATAATGGAACCTATTGAAGATGTTTTTGTTGATTGTGATGAAAACTTCATGGGAGTTGTTACAGAAAAACTTTCTTTTAGAAAAGGGCGTATGCTTAATTGTGTAAATCATGGAACAGGGCGTGTGCGTTTAACATTTTCTGTGCCAGCTCGTGGTCTTATTGGGTATCGAGATGAATTTCTTACAGATACTCGAGGCACTGGTATTATGAATTCCACATTTAGTGGTTATGAAGAATATAGAGGTGATTTTATTACTCGTATGACAGGTTCTTTAATTGCTGATCGTTCTGGTAATGCTGTTGCTTATGCTCTTTATAATCTTGAGCCACGTGGTTCTTTATTTGTTGTTCCCGGTGATCCAGTGTATGAGGGAATGGTTGTAGGTGAGCATAATCGTGATAATGATATTGATGTAAACCCCACAAAAGAAAAGAAACTTACAAATTTACGTGCTTCTGGTAAAGATGAAAATATTATTCTTACTCCAGTACGTCCTATGACTCTTGAAAATGCTTTACATTTTCTCCGTGAAGATGAAGTACTTGAAGTAACTCCAGAGTCTATGCGTATTCGTAAAACAGAACTTAATGCACAAAAACGCCATGCTGCAGGTGGTGGAAGAAAAAGAGTGTAAGTAAAGTTATTTTTTTT
>JARHYD010000061.1 GCA_029258655.1 Mailhella sp. | reverse complement strand
CACAAGAAGAATTACGACAAAAATTAGAACTCATCAATAATAGACCTAGAAAGTGTCTAAATTGGACAACTCCAATTGAAGTTTTTCTACAAGAGGTGTCGCACTTGGATTGACAATTCAGCTTTTATTATTAAAGAATAAAGTGTAATCATTAATTTAGAAAAACACTCTAGTAAAACGTATTAATAGTTTAAAGAGATAAAAGTTTTGTAAAGAGGGGTAAGTTGGAAAGAAACTTTTTTTAAAATTTTTCCCTTAATAAAAAGAAAATTAGTTTATTTTTCATAAAAAAAATGTAAAAAAAACTTGACGGCACATTTTATTATACTTATATAAAGAACTACTTAAATATATTTAGGCGCGTGGCTCAGGGGTAGAGCACTTCCTTGACACGGAAGGGGTCAGCAGTTCAAGTCTGCTCGTGCCTACCAAAAAGAAAAGTTTAAGGAGGAAAAACCTCCTTTTCTTATATAAACGTTTAGACGTTATAGGTGGTAAAATTATGAATATTAAATTGGAAGAGAATGAAATTAGCGTTCAAGAGAATGCTAAAATTGCAGACATTTTAAAAGAACATCTTTCTGGAAAAAAATTTAAAAGTTGTATTGCTGTAAAAATTAATAATGATCAATTAGTTGATTTATCAACTACTATTCCAACAAATACCACCACTATAACTCCTGTAACAGTTGAGAGTGAAGAAGGTTTAGAAATCTTGCGTCACTCAACTTCTCATATTATGGCAGATGCTGTACAAAAACTTTTTCCTGGAACAAAAGTAACAATTGGTCCTTCTATTGAAAATGGTTTTTATTATGATTTTGATGCAGAACGTCCTTTTACCCCTGCAGATTTAGAAGTTATTGAAAAGGAAATGCAAAAAATTATAAATAGTAATTTAGCATTTGAAAGAAGTGAAATTTCAAAAGAAGAAGCTGTAAAATTATTTACAGAAAAAGGTGAAAAGTTTAAAGCAGAAATAGTAGCAGATATTGATGCTCCAACTGTTTCTTTATATAAAGCTGGTGATTTTGTTGATTTGTGTCGTGGACCTCACATTCCAAATACATCATTTATTAAAGCTTTTAAACTTATGTCTGTTGCAGGTGCTTATTGGCGTGGTGACGAAAAAAATCCTATGCTTTCTCGTATTTATGGAACTGCATTTGCTGATGAAAAATCTCTTAAAGCCTATTTAAACAGAATTGAAGAAGCTAAAAAACGTGATCATAGAAAATTAGGTAAAGAACTTGGACTTTTTACTTTCCATGAAGATGTTGCTCCAGGTATGTCTTTTTGGTTACCAAAAGGTATGATGTTAAGAACTATTTTGGAAGATTTCTTACGTCGCGAACATTTAAAACGTGGTTATGAATTGGTACAAGGTCCTCAAATCTTACGTAAAGAACTTTGGGAAAAATCAGGTCACTATGATCATTATCGCGAAAATATGTATTTTACGGAGATTGAAAATTCTATTCATGGTGTAAAGCCAATGAACTGTGTTGGACATCTTTTAATGTATAATAATACATTACATAGTTATCGTGAATTGCCTGTTCGTATGTTTGAGCTTGGAGTTGTTCATCGCCATGAAATGAGTGGTGCATTACATGGTTTACTTCGTGTTCGTCAATTTACCCAAGATGATGCTCATATTATTTGTACTCCAGATCAACTTGAAGATGAAATTATAAAAGTAATGCGTCTTTCTGCTGACCTTATGAATTTATTTGGTTTTTCCTATAAACTTTTTATTTCAACTCGTCCTCAAGATAGTATAGGTACTGATGAAGCTTGGGAACGTTCTACTAATGCTCTTATTGAAGCAGTAAAAAAAGAAGGTAAAGAATATCAAATAAATGAAGGTGACGGAGCTTTTTACGGTCCTAAAATTGATATTAAAGTTACTGATGCTATTGGTCGTGAATGGCAATTATCAACTATTCAAGTTGACTTTAACTTACCAGAACGTTTTGCTATTGAATATGTGGGTCAAGACGGTGAAAGACATAGACCTGTTATGGTTCATAGAGCAATTTTAGGTTCATTAGAACGCTTTATTGGTGTATTAACAGAACACTATGCTGGAGCATTTCCAACTTGGCTTGCTCCTGTACAAGCTAAAGTATTAAATGTAACTGATACACAATTAGATTTTACTAATGAAGTAGTACGTAAATTACAGGCTGCTGGTATTCGCGTTGAAGCTGATACAAGAAATGAAAAACTTGGTTTCAAAGTTCGTGAAGCACAGCTTGCTAAAATACCATTTATCCTCGTTGTTGGGGATAAAGAAGTTGAAGAAGGCGGTGTAAATATTCGTCTTCGCACGGGTGAAAATTTAGGCTTGCAATCTATTGATCAAACTATTGCAACCATCCGTGAAGATAGTGATAAACCTTTTAAAGTTGGAGGGATGAGCTATAGCTTCGCCTAGCATTAAACCACGTCGTGATGTGCCTCAACAAGACGGTACCAGACGAAATGAACAAATCCGAGCTCGTGAAGTACGAGTTATTGGAGCGGAAGGGGAACAAATTGGTATTCTTTCAAAACAAGAAGCTATTGATCTTGCAAAAGAACATGGCTTAGATCTTGTTGAAGTTGCTGCAACAGCGGATCCACCAGTTTGTCGTATTATGGATTTTGGTAAATTTAAATACGAACAGCAACAAAAAAAGAAAGAACAAAAGAAAAACCAAACTGTTGTTCAAATTAAAGAAATCAAAATGCGCCCCAAGACCGACGATCATGATTATGAAACAAAACTTCGTCATATTCGCCGTTTCTTAGAAGATGGAGACCGTTGCAAGGTTACAATCTTCTTTAGAGGACGTGAAATTGTTCATAAAAGCCGTGGACAAGCAATTCTTGACCGTATTGTTGAAGATACAAGAGAATTGGGTAAGGTGGAACAAGAGGCTGGAGTGGAAGGTCGTACCTTGCAGATCCTGCTTATTCCTTTTGCAAAAAAATAATGAAAAAAGCCACGAAAGTGGCTTTTCTCCTTTTTTAATACTTAGAAAGGCATAGACTTTTTTACTAGATCACAGTATATTCTATGCATATATTTTAGAAAGGAAATGTGCTTATGTCATTACAAAATGTTGTCATTGGTTTAGCAGGATTAGGAACTGTGGGGTCTGGATTGGTAACATTATTACGTGATAATGCGAATGAAATTGAACGTAGAACAGGGAAAAAAATTATTATTAAATATGTTGCTGTTCGCGATATTACTATAAAAAGAGATATTCCTCATAGTGCTAAGCTTATTGATAATCCTTTACTTATGGTAAATGATCCTGAGGTTCAAGTTATTGTAGAACTTATGGGAGGACTTGGAATAGCACATACCCTTATAAAAGAAGCTTTATTGCATGGAAAATCTGTTGTTACAGCTAATAAAGCTCTTTTAGCAGAAAAAGGAGAAGAACTTTTTGCTCTAGCAGAAGAAAAAAATCTTTCTTTAGCTTATGAAGCAAGCGTTGCAGGCGGTATTCCTATTGTACAAACATTAAAAGATAGCTTAGCAGGAAACAAAATAAAAACTGTTACTGGAATTTTAAACGGAACAAGTAATTATATTCTTTCACAAATGTCTGCTAATGGTACTAATTTTAATGAGGCATTAAAATCAGCACAAGAATTAGGTTTTGCAGAAGCTGATCCCACCCTTGATATTGATGGTTTTGACGCAGCACATAAATTAAAATTGCTTATTCGTTTAGCTTGGGGTGTCCATTATCCTTATGAAAAACTTGCTGTACAGGGTATTCGCAATATGAATGCTATGGATATTACTTTTGCCCATAGTTTAGGATATACAATAAAATTACTAGGTCAAACATCACAAGTAAATGGAGAAATAGAAGCAGGAGTTAGTCCTTATCTTGTTCCAGAAAAAGCAATGCTTGCCCGAGTTGAAGGAGCATTTAATGCTATTCATATTAACGGTAATGCTGTTGGATCATTATTTTTACATGGTATAGGTGCAGGGAGTTTACCTACTGCAAGTGCTGTACTTGGGGATATTATGTCTTTAGTAAAAGATATTTATGATAGCACTGGCTATGTGATGGAAAAATTACCATTAGCCCCAATGGTTAACCCAGAAACTATGGAAACACCTTGGTATTTACGTTTAATGGTACATGATACCGTTGGAGTATTACGGGATATTGCAGGTTTTTTTGCAAAACAAGGTATTTCTATTTCTCAAGTTATTCAAAAGAAAAAACAAGAAGACGGTGTGCCACTTGTATTTATGACTTATGAAACAAGTATGAAAGCAATGAAACAGGCTCTTATTGAAATTGAAAATTCAAATATTTTGCTTTCAAAACCTGTTGCTTATCGTGTTCTTGAGCTACAATAAAGGATTTAGTTAAAAATGGCTGTAACAATTAATCAAGAAAAATGTTGCGGAGATAAAATTTGTTATCATATTTGTCCTGCTAACTGTATTGAAATGAACGAAGATAACAAAGCTGTTATTACTCGTAAAGGAACTTTTACCTGTATTAGTTGTGGGCATTGTATTGGAGTTTGCCCAACTAATGCTATTTCATTAGAAATTGATGGAGTCGAAGAATTTGGAGAACCAAATATCAGCCCTCAAATTACTTTTGAAAATTTATCCTTGTTGATGAAAGGCAGACGTTCTGTACGATGTTATAAGGATAAAGAAATTTCTCAAGAAGATTTTCAAAAAATTTTTGATGTAATACGTTTTGCTCCAACAGCTAAAAATGGTCAATATGTTAAATGGATTGTTATTAATGGTAAAGATAAAGTTCGTCAATTAGCTGGGCTTGTAATTGATTATATGCGTACTATTCCCTCTGCTAAAAGAATGGTTGCAAGTTTTGATGAAGGAAATGACCCTATTTTTCGCCATGCTCCTTGTGTTATTTTTTCTTATTGTGAAAAAGAAATTGGTGAACGTTTTGGTATTGTTGATTGTAGCATTGCCTCAACTTATCTTGAATTATTATTGCCAACATTAGGAATTGGTGCTTGTTGGGCTGGTTTTGCAATTCAAACAGCTAAAGTATATGAACCTATTAATACATTTTTAGGATTAACAGAAAATGATGTTATTAATGCAGGTTTTATGCTTGGTTATTCAAAAATAAAATATAAAAAAGTCCCACCTCGTCAAAAAGCTGTTGTGAAATTTTTATAATTTTTATGGGTGAAACGATTTCCCCCATATTCCCTTAATCAACCGTTCTTATTGTAATAAATATCAATAAGAACGGTTATTTTTAACATTTTAATTGTAAACCCAAGTGCGACAGGTATAAAAAAAATATCATTTAGCTATAATAATTAGTAAAATAATATGGTATAGAAAATAACTAATTAATGATAAGAAATTGTTTTTTATTATATAGTTTTTGTTTAAAAATTTTTGAAAGGGGGTTTTTAGGGGGAGGACTTTTTATAAAAAGTCCTCCCCCTAATAAATTGTATAATAAAAATTATGCTCTATCAGCAAGAGCTGCAACAGCAGGTAAGGTTTTTCCTTCAAGAACTTCTAAGAAAGCACC
>JARHYD010000029.1 GCA_029258655.1 Mailhella sp. | reverse complement strand
CTAAATATGCCTCTAGCTTTCCTCTTTCAATTATAGTAAGATGTGTGTAGCTCAATAGTAAAACCTCCATGTATTGTTTATCCAAATATTATCCTACATAAAGGTTTTGTATTGGGCTACTTTTTTTTAATACCTGTCGCACTTGAGTTTACAATTAAAATTTTAAAAAAAGACTTTCTACTCATGCCCTAACATAGGCAAATTAATTGAAATTTATTTCAATAAATTTGCCTGATTGAGGGGGCTTGGGGGAAATCATTTCCCCAAAAAAAATATTTTAATTTAGAAGCACACCTAATAATTTTTTAACCTTAAAGAATCTTATTATACTAAAACAACAAAAAAGGAAAAATTATTAAATTTTTCCCTTTTTAAAATCATAATAAAAAATATAAAACTATATCATAAAGATATTATTTATTTTTAAGCGAAGCTGCAATAAAATCTCTAAATAAAGGGTGAGCCTTCATTGGATTAGATTTAAATTCTGGGTGGAACTGACACCCCACAAACCATGGATGATCGGCAATTTCTATTATTTCCATAAGTTCACCATCTGGAGATGTCCCACTAAAAATAAGCCCTTTTTCTTCTAATAACGCTTTAAATTTATTATTAAATTCATAGCGATGACGATGTCTTTCAAAAATTTCTGTACTTTGATACGCTTCATAAGATTTTGTATTTTTTTGTAACACACAAGGATAAGCACCTAAACGCATTGTGCCACCTTTATCACTACTATTATCACGAATTTCACGTTTATTAGTTCTAAAATCAAACCATTCTTTAATAAGATAAATAACATTATTTTCGCAATTTGGTACAAATTCTTCCGAATTAGCGTTTTCTAATCCTGCTTTATGACGAGCAAATTCCACAACAGCACATTGCATACCTAAACAAATTCCAAAAAATGGAATTTTCTTTTCCCTTGCAAAACGGATTGCTTCAATCTTCCCTTCAACACCACGATATCCAAAACCACCAGGCACTAAAATACCATTACAGCCTTCAAGCATTTTAGCTACATTATCTTTTGTAATTTCTTCAGAATTTACATAACGAAGTTGCACTGTTGCATAATTTGCCACTCCAGCATGAACAAGAGCCTCATGTAAACTTTTATATGCTTCTTTTAAATCAACATATTTACCTACAATAGCAATGGTTACACTATCTTTTGGATTATTAAAATCATTAATTAGCTTACGCCATGAATCAAGCTTTGGATTACCAGCATTAAGTTGCAACATAATAACAACTTTTTGATCAAAGCCTTCCTCATAAAATTTAAGTGGAACTTCATAAACATTTTTTACATCAACAGAAGAAAATACAGCACCTTCTTCCACATTACAGAAAAGGGATATTTTTCGTTTCATTTCTGTTGGAATAGTTTCTTCACACCGACAAAGAATAATATCAGGTTGAATACCAATAGAAAGCAGTTCTTTTACACTATGTTGAGTTGGTTTTGTTTTATACTCTCCAGCGGCACGAAGATATGGGACAAGGGTTAAATGAATATTTAAACAATGCTCACGCCCTAATTCAGAACGAAGCTGACGCATAGCTTCTAAAAATGGCAAGCTTTCAATATCCCCAACTGTACCACCAATTTCGATAATAGCAACATCTGGGGCATCTTCTGCACTAACATCTGCAGAAAGACTAAGCATAACACGTTTAATTTCATCTGTTATATGTGGAATAACTTGAACTGTACCACCAAGATAATCACCACGACGCTCTTTATTAATAACATTATAATAAACACGTCCTGCTGAGGTACTGTTTCTTTTTGATAAAGAAACGCCTAAATATCGTTCATAATGTCCTAAATCTAAATCTGTTTCAGCACCGTCATCTGTAACATATACTTCACCATGTTGAAATGGATTCATAGTACCAGGGTCAACATTAATATATGGGTCAAGTTTTTGAATAGTAACCTTAAGACCTCTGGCTTTTAGCAAAGCTCCAAGAGAAGCAGCAGCTAAACCTTTTCCTAATGATGATAAAACTCCACCTGTTACAAAAATAAACTTGGTTTTCATGTATGACCCCAATTTTTTTAATTACTTGTCCTTTGACTTGCCACTATTAACAAAAAAAACATAACTTGTCACGCATTGACCTTTAATTATTTTGCTACTATACTCAATTTCCAAAAGAAAGAAAGTTTTTTTTATAAAAATTAAAATCTAAATAAAAACAATAAATTGTTGAATACCTATATATGGAGTTATTATGGCAACTGTAAAAGCTTTAGTTTTAACTGGTTATGGAACTAATTCACACAAAGAAACTGCACACGCTATTCGCTTAGCAGGAGCTGACGAAGCAAATATTGTGCATTTTTCTGATGTGGTATCAGGTGCTATAAAATTAAAAGATTATCAATTTCTTCTCTTTCCCGGTGGTTTTTTAGATGGTGATGATCTTGGTGCTGCCCATGCAGCTGCTCAACGTTGGCTTTATTTAAAAGATAATGAAGAAAAACCTCTACTTGATCATTTAAATCAATTTCTTGAAGACGGCAAACTTGTTATGGGGATTTGCAATGGGTTTCAATTATTAGTAAAACTTGGTGTTTTACCTGCGTTAGATGGTAAACGCTTTGAAAGACAAGTTTCTCTAACACATAACTTATCTGCTCGATATGAGGATAGATGGGTACAATTAAAAGCAAATAAAAATAGTCCATGTATTTTTACAAAAGGACTTGAATTTCTTCAAGTTCCAGTACGACATGGGGAAGGAAGAATTGTAACTCCTGATGAAAATACCTTAGAAAGATTAGAAAAAGAAAATCTTATTTGCTTACAATATACCAATCCTAATACAGGAGAAATTACTCAAGAATATCCTTATAATCCAAATGGTTCTCCAAAAGCTATTGCAGGACTTACAGACCCAACAGGTCACGTACTAGGACTTATGCCCCACCCAGAAGCTTTTAACCACATCACTAATCACCCCTTATGGAGTGACGGTAAAGAAAAAACATTAGGAACAGTTATTTTTGAAAATGCTGTTAATTATTTAAAAAATAACTAGTTCTTTTCTCTTTATTATTAAGGTGTGTTTCTAAATTAATTTTATTTTATTTTTCTTTGGGGAAATGATTTCCCCCAAGCCCCCTCAATCAGGCAAACTTATTGAAATATATTTCAATAAATTTGCCTATTTTTTGGGCATTAGTAAAAAAATTTTCTCTCAAAAATAAAAAAAGTCCTTTGTTTGTACATTATAACTATAAGTATTTTCAATGCTATTGCATTATAACTATTTTATTTTATAATTAGAGAACAAAATTTAATAATTATAAGTAATTTGAAAACATACCCTATTTTAATTATCAAATAAAAAAACCCCATAATATTATGGGGTTTTTATTTATTTTTATGGATAAGAGATATTATTTTACTTCGGTAAAATCTGCATCCATTACGTCATCGCCACCTTTATTATCTTGTTGGCTATTGCAATTACCACCTGCACAACCACCTTGTTGAGCATTTGGATCACCTTGTTGAGCGTAAAGTTGTTCAGCTAATTTATGAGAAGCTTTTCCAAGTTCTTCACTTGCAGCTTTAATAGCTGTAACATCTTCACCTTCCATTTTTGTTTTAAGGTCAGCAATTTTACTTTGAATATCAGCTTTTACACTTGCATCTAATTTATCACCAAGATCATTAATTGAACGCTCTGTACCATAAATAAGACTATCTGCTTGGTTTCTAGCTTCAATAAGTTCTTGTTTTTTCTTATCATCAGAAGCATGAGCTTCAGCTTCATGGATAAGATTTTGGATTTCTTGTTCAGAAAGACCAGAAGATGCAGTAATTTGAATTGATTGTTCTTTACCTGTTCCAAGATCTTTTGCAGAAACGTTTACAATACCATTAGCGTCAATATCAAAAGAAACTTCGATTTGTGGTACTCCACGTGGTGCTGGTGGAATTCCTGTAAGGTCAAAACGAGCTAATGTCATATTATCGCTAGCCATTGGACGCTCACCTTGCAATACATGAATGGATACAGAAGGTTGATTATCTGCTGCTGTAGTAAATGTATTACTTTTTCTTGTTGGAATAGTTGTGTTACGTTCAATAAGTTTTGTAAATACTCCACCCATTGTTTCAATACCAAGAGAAAGAGGGGTAACATCAAGTAAAAGAACATCTTTTACATCACCAGCTAAAATACCACCTTGAATTGCAGCACCCATAGCAACAACTTCGTCTGGGTTCATTGAACGGTTTGGTTCTTTACCAAAGAATTCACCAACTTTTTGTTGTACAAGTGGCATACGAGTCATACCACCAACAAGAACAATTTCATCAATTTGATTTGCAGATAAACCAGCATCAGCAAGAGCTTTTTTACATGGTTCAATACTACGTTCTACTAAATCCATAACTAATTGTTCAAGTTTAGCACGGGTAAGTTTTACCATTAAGTGCTTTGGACCTGTTTGATCAGCTGTAATAAATGGTAAATTAATTTCACTTTCCATAGAAGTAGAAAGTTCTTTTTTAGCATTTTCAGCAGCTTCTTTTAATCTTTGTAAAGCCATACGATCTTGAGCTAAATCAATACCGTTTTGTGCTTTGAATTCATTTACAAGATGTTCAATAATACGTTGGTCAAAGTCTTCCCCACCAAGGAATGTATCCCCGTTAGTTGCACGAACTTCTACAACATTATCACCAACTTCCAAAATAGAAATATCAAAAGTACCACCGCCTAAGTCATAAACAGCGATTTTTTCATTTGTTTTTTTATCAAAACCATATGCAAGAGAAGCTGCCGTTGGTTCATTGATAATACGTTTTACATCAAGACCAGCAATACGGCCTGCATCTTTGGTTGCTTGGCGTTGAGCATCATTAAAATATGCTGGAACAGTAATAACAGCTTCTGTTACAGTTTCACCAAGATATGCTTCTGCATCAGATTTTAATTTACTCAAAATCATTGCAGAAATTTCTGGTGGGCTGTAATGACGTCCATCAACTTCAACAGCTGCATCTTGATTTTGTGCTGGTACGATACGATAAGGTGAATGATCTTTCCATTTAATAACTTCTTCAGCATCAGCACGACGACCCATAAGACGTTTTACAGCAAAAATTGTTCTTTCTGGATTTGTAATTGCTTGACGTTTTGCTGTATCACCAACTAAACGTTCTTTATCTGTAATTGCAACCACTGAAGGGGTTGTACGACCACCATTAGGGTTGGTAATGCATTTAGGTTCTTTACCTTCCATTACATAAACACAGCTATTAGTGGTACCAAGGTCAATACCAATAATTTTACTCATATATTCCTCCAAAAGGATTATCTACTAAATTTCTAGGGTTTTTATCCTTACAAACAATAAATAAGTATAATATTTTATTAGTCTAGGGGGAATTTATAAAAAAA
>JARHYD010000134.1 GCA_029258655.1 Mailhella sp. | reverse complement strand
TTATTATCTTCCCAAAATTTTCGCCAAAATGCTTCAACTTCTTTTGGTTCATACGCTTTTGATAATTCTTTTAAAGCCATGCTTGCCTCATTATTGTATAAAATAAATTAATACATAGTAGTATAACAAAACTATGATTGCTTTCAAGTAAAAGTTATTTTCAATAAATTTTTTAGATATAGTTTTTATTAGGGTGTGTTTTTAAATTAATCTTATTTTGTATGCAGAAAGATGAAAAAACGTTTTGTATGCAAAACGTTTTTTGGATTAAAAATTTTTGAAAGGGGGTTTTAGGGGGAGGACTTTTTATAAAAAGTCCTCCCCCTAAAAAATTCTAATATAAAAAATTAATTTGCTTTAATAGTAACAAATTCTGATTCTTCGAGAGTATCTGGGGCATCTAATACCATTAGTTTTACAATGGCTTTATCTTTTTTGGTTTCAATATTAAAAATTCTAGCATCGTATTTATCCCCATCTTCTGTGATAAGAGTGCAAATTTGTCTATTTTTTAATTTTTTTGCATTATCAAGATTGAATTCAGCTCTTACCCACCATTCAACAGCATTATCAGGGTGAAGTTCCATTAATAAATCCCCTTTTCGTACCATGCGTCCGCGTTTTACATTGCTTACACCTGCAATAGCATTATAAGGAGCATATAAATATTCGTTTTTTTGCATTTCAAGGGCTTTATTATATTCTTCTTCTAAAAATCTGTACAAAAGACTGTTGGATTGTCCAAGTCCTGCGGTTAAATCTCGATATTTTTTATCTGCAGAAGCCCTTGCAAGGCTTGCAGTTTCAAAATCATCTTCAGCTTGTTTTACTTTTTTTGAAAGAGCTTTTTCTTTGTCAACAAGTTCTTTATTTGGTTTTCCATCAATATAGGTACTTTTATTACGCATTTGAACTTGTGCTTTTGTGTGTTCTCTTGTTATTTTTTGTAATTCTTTTAATTTTTGTGTTTCTTCACCAGAAAGAGCTTCTATTTCTTTTGTAATAGGGGCATAGACATCTTTTAATAGTGGTTTAAATAATTGACGCAATGAACCTGGATTATGTCTATTTTCTTTAAATAGTTGTAAATTTTCACGTACTTGCATATTTTTTGTTCGAATATAAATAGGATCAAAATGAATAATAGCATCACCACGTCGTACTTTTTCCCCTTTTGGTATTATGACTTCATAAATAATACCGTCAACAGGAGCATAAATAGGTTCTCCTGATTTTGTTAGTTCTGCTTTTTCACTTTCAACACCTAAGGATAGATAAAATAATAAAAGTCCAAGAGCCAAACATAAGATAAGACCTATGATCATATGTTTTTTTTCTGGCATTTTTTGTTTTATAATTCCTATGCGTTGGTTTTCTGTGTCGGTAATAATATGTTGTGGTAAAGCTTTTTTAGCCATTTTGTTGCCTCATAAAAGTTATATGGAAAAAAGTTCAGTATAAAATAACTTAAAAGAATTATATGCAATTTTTATGCAAAAGAAAAGCCTCCCTTGTGAAAGAGAGGCTCATTGGAGGTAGGGTATTTATTTTTACATAAATAAATTTCTATCTTTCACGTGAACTAAATTCATTTCAAGAAGTTTTTCTGCTATTTGTACAGCATTTAATGCTGCACCTTTGCGTACGTTATCTGCTACAACCCAAAGGTTTAATCCGTTTTCTATGCTTTCATCTTCACGAATACGACCTACAAAAACATCATCTTCACCTGCTGCATCACCAGCTAAAGGATACATATTTTCTTTTGGGTTATCATAAAGTTGTACACCTTCAGCTTTTGCTAAAATAGCACGAGCTTCTTTGGCTGTAAGTTTTTTAGTTGTTTCAATATTAATTGATTCGCTATGGCTATAAAATACAGGCACACGAACGCAAGTAGCTGTTACTTTTATACTATCATCTTCAAAAATTTTATTGGTTTCATTAACCATTTTCATTTCTTCTTTAGTATAATCATTATCTAAAAATACGTCTATATGTGGTAAGCAGTTAAAAGCAATACGATGAGGATAAACTTCATTTTCTGGTTCAATACCATTGAATAATTTACGAACTTGTGTTTCAAGCTCTTGGATACCTTTTTGCCCTGTTCCACTTACAGCTTGATAGGTAGAAACAACAATTCTTTTAATAGGTGCAACATCATGTAATGGTTTTAATGCAACAAGCATTTGAATTGTTGAACAGTTTGGATTAGCAATAATACCATTATGCTCTTTTAATGTATGGGCATTAACTTCTGGAATAATAAGAGGGCAACGTTTATCCATACGCCAAGCACTGGAGTTATCAACAACTATACAGCCACTTTTTACAGCATAAGGAGCGAATTTTGTACTTGTTCCACCTCCAGCAGAAAAAATTGCAATATCTACACCTTCAAAGGAATTTTCTGTTAATTCTTCAACAAGAAGTTCTTCATCACCAAAAGGCACTTTTGTTCCAGCAGAACGAGAAGAAGCAAGAGCTTTTACGGTTGTAGCAGGAAAATTACGTGTATATAATGTATTCAACATTTCGCGACCTACCGCTCCAGTAGCACCAACAACAGCAACAACCAAATTTTCTTTCATAATAACAACCTCTCAGAGATATTTTAAAGCAACTGCTTGCAACATTTTTGTTATATTTATTCAAAATATAACGTTTACAATATCTCACTTATTTCTAATAATGTCAAGATATAAAAGATAATCATTTTTGAAAATTATGTTAGCGTATTAATTTATATTACAAAATTGTTAAAAATTTATAGTTATGTATTAATAGCAAAATATATAACAAAACAAAAGGTGATGTTTTATTTGTTAATTAAAAAAATTATCTTCTTAAAAGATAGTTTTTTATTGCGTTAGTACAATAAAATAATCTACTAACTGGGTGGGGGGGTATTTAATTTAATAAAAATACTTATTATACAAATAAAATAACAATCATTAGGGTATATTTTCTCATTTGTTATAATTATCAAACTTCATTCTTTAATAAAATGTGTTTCTAAATTATTTATAATAATTAAACTTTGTTTTCTAATAATGAAAATAAAATATTTGCAATGTAATAGCATTAGAAATTATTTATAGTTATTATACAAAACAAATAACTTTTTTATTTTTGAGAAAAAAGATTTTTTACTTATGTTTTAATATAGGCAATTTTATTGAAACTTGCTTTAATAAATTTGCTTGATTGGAGGGGGAGTGGGGGAAATCATTTCCTAAAAATAAAAAGATAACATATTGTACTTAATTTGATAATTCAGCTAAAAAAAAGGCTATCCAATGGATAGCCTTTTTTATATTTTTGCAAAGATTTCTTATGCGTCTTTTTTGGTAAGAGCTTCAGAAATACTTGCAGGTACTTTTTCGTAATGATCAAATTGCATGGTAAAAGTTGCACGACCTTGAGTTTTTGAACGAAGATCAGTAGCATAACCAAACATTTCAGAAAGTGGTACTTGTGCACGA
>JARHYD010000019.1 GCA_029258655.1 Mailhella sp. | reverse complement strand
AAAACTCAAAACATATAAGCGAATTGCACTGCGTTCAGAAAAACTTTCCATAACGTTCAAAGCCTCAGTTATGATTGCTTCATGTCTAATCTGGTTACAATAATTTATTTAGAGACAGCTCCTAGGGGATTAGTAAAAATTTTTTTCCCAAAATACAAAAGTTCTTTGTTTTCATATCGTAACTATAAATTTTTTCTAATGTTATTGCATTGCAAGTCTTTTATTTTTATTATTAAAGAACGAGGTTTAATTTCTACAAAGAATTTAAAAATACTCCTTATTTCAAAAATATATTTTAAAATAAAAAATAAGCAAAATTAAAACAATTTTGTCGTTATTATTTGTGTTGTTACAATTTTGTAAAAAATATATTGACAATAATTATTTTATAACTATATAAAATAGTATGATTATTTAAAAAAATATAAAATAAATAGTATAAATAGAAGTTTTTTATTTTTATATAATTAAAATTTTAATTTTATTTTTTATATATTTATATAATAACTATTTGAATATATTACTTTAAATTATTAATTTTCAATTTTGTAACAGTTTTAACTTGCTTTATTGAGATATTTTGATATAGTTATATCGTTCTTGAAATTAACTCTAAGGAGAAGTTATGAACTCCCAAGCGAAATCTTCTGCACTACTGCCATTAGTAGTGTTTTTAGTCCTTTTTATTGGTACAGGTACACTTTTAACATATCAAAATGTGGACATGGCTTTTTATCAACTTTCAGCAGCAGTGGCTATTGTGCCAGCTATTGTTATTGCTATCATGCAACATAAAGGAAAATTGAATCAAAGTATTGCACTTTTCATTCAAGGTGTTGGTGAAAGCAATATTATAACCATGAGTTTTATTTACATTATGGCTGGAGCTTTTGCTACTGTGGCAAAATCTATTGGTGGAGTTGAAGCAACTGTAAATTTTGGTTTATCTCTTATTCCTATTGATTTTATTGTTCCAGGATTTTTTATTATAGCAGCGTTTATCGCAACAGCAATGGGTACAAGTATGGGAACTATTGCAGCTATTGCACCTATTGGTCTTGGAATTAGTGAACAAACAGAAATTAGTTCTGCTTTAATGCTTGGGGTTATTGTAGGTGGGGCAATGTTTGGGGATAATCTTTCTATGATTTCAGATACAACCATTGCTGCAACAAGAACACAAAATTGTGAAATGCGAGATAAGTTTATTTTTAACTCAAAGATTGCATTTCCTACGGCAATTATTACACTTTTTATTTTATACTTTACTATTTCAGCCCCAAGTACAGTGGCGATTAAGGATTATGAATTAATAAAAGTTATTCCTTATATAGCGATTTTGGTTTTAGCTGTAAGTGGTATTAATGTTTTTGTGGTGCTTTTGGCAGGTATTCTTTCATGTGGGTTAATTGGTGGTATTTATAATGAAGGATATACAGCATTAAAGTTTAGCCAAGATGTTTATAATGGTTTTGCCAGCATGAATGAAATTATGATTTTATCTATGATGCTCGGTGGACTTGGTGAACTTATTAAGGTTAATGGTGGTATCACGTGGATTTTACAAAGTATAGATAAATTTGCAAAAAAAAGAAGTGGTGAAAATAATAAAAAAGCGGGTGAATGGAGTATTGCTGCTCTTGTAAGTTTTGCGGATATTTGCCTTGCTAATAATACAGTAGCTATTATTTTGACAGGTGGACTTTCTAAAGAAATTATGGAAAAAAATGGTATTGATCCAAGAAGATCTGCAAGTATTCTTGATATGGCGTCTTGTGTTTTTCAAGGTTTAATTCCTTATGGGGCACAGCTTTTATTGGCTGGATCATTATCTAAAATTTCTCCTGTTGAAATTGCTATAAATAACTGGTACTGCGTTCTTTTAGGTTTAGCTGTAATAGTTTCTATTAGCTTTGGTATCCCCAAAAATCATACAAAGTAATTTGATTGTATTTTCATATAGTTTATGATATATAACAAAAACTTTGTATAAAAAAATAGAGGTTTTCAATGACAAAGCACACAAGAGAGGAACTTGCAACAAGATTAGGTTTTTTACTCCTTTCAGCAGGTTGTGCCATTGGTTTAGGCAATGTTTGGCGTTTCCCTTATATTGTGGGATTATATGGCGGAGCAATTTTTTTAGCTGTATATTTCTTCTTTCTTATTGCTGTTGGTTTACCAATTATTGTAATGGAGTTTTCTATTGGTAGAGCCTCACGTAAGAATATGGGAAATGCTCTACATATGCTTGAACCTGTTGGATCAAAATGGCATAAAATTGGCTGTTTTAGTCTTATTGGCTCAACTGTTTTGATGATGTTTTATGTTCCAGTTTCAAGTTGGCTTGTGGCGTATTGCTATCACACTGCAACAGGAGCTTTGGCTTTACCTCCTCAAGAAGTCGGTAATTTCTTTGGAAATATGCTTTCAGAACCAGTTCCAATGATTTTATGGTCACTTTTGGTTATTGCTATTGGGCTTGGGGTGTGTGCTTTGGGTGTGCAAAAAGGTGTGGAGCGTATTGTAAAACTTCTTATGCTTGGACTTTTAGCTCTTTTAATCATTCTTGCAATCAATTCTCTTACTCTTTCAGGAGCAAAGGAAGGTATGACATTCTACCTTGCTCCAAACTGGGCAAAAGTGCAGGAAGCTGGTTTTTGGAAAATGGTTAATGACGCCATGAATCAAGCTTTTTTCACCCTTAGTGTAGGGATTGGGGCTATGCTTATTTTTGGTTCTTATCTCAATAAAAATAATACCTTAGCAGGTGAAGCAAGCTATATTGTGGGGCTTGATACTTTTGTGGCTATTATGGCTGGTGTTATTATTTTCCCTGCTTGTTTTACGTATGGAATCGAACCAAATGCTGGGCCAAGTCTTATTTTTATCACATTGCCCAACGTATTTAATGAAATGCGAGGTGGAGAATTTTGGGGAACATTATTCTTTATCTTTATGGCAGCAGCAGCTCTTACTACTGTTATTGCTGTGTTTGAAAATATCATTTCCTATTTTATGGACGTCCATGAATGGACACGTAAAAAAGCTACCATTGTAACGGGTATTAGTATTACTATTCTTATGTTACCTTGTATTTTTGGTTTTAATATTTGGTCGCATATTCAGCCTTTGGGTAAAGATTCAACTATTTTGGATCTGGAAGATTTTATTATTAGTAATAATTTATTGCCTATTGGATCTTTTCTTATTTTGCTTTTTTGCACAAGCCGTTATGGTTGGGGCTATGATAAATTCCTTGTGGAAGCTAATACAGGAGAAGGTTTACAATTTCCTCGATATTTACGCTTTTATTTAAGTTATATTTTACCAGTAATTATGGTATTTGTATTTATTCAAGGATATATGAAATTTTTCTAATAGGTTATGATAATTTTTAGATAAATTTTATCAGTGCAGATTATTAACCCTAAAAAATAATATGTTATAGAAAATTTCCTAGCATACGTATTTTATATAACGTATAAGGAAAAATTAGCTTACTAAATTCTGTTGTGATTATTTTTTATTGCAACAGAATTTATGGATAGCTTTTTTTCTATATTATTTTTTTAAGTAAAATTTATAAGGATATAGGTTTTTGGTATGAGTAAACACATGACAAGAGACCAACTCGCTACAAGACTCGGCTTTTTGTTGCTTTCTGCTGGTTGTGCTATTGGACTTGGTAATGTTTGGCGTTTTCCTTATATTGTAGGAAAATATGGTGGGTTAATTTTTCTTGCGGCATACTTTTTTTTCTTGCTTGCAGTAAGTTTGCCTATTATGGTTATGGAGTTTTCCGCTGGACGTGCTTCACAAAAAACAATGGCACGTTGTTACCATGAACTTAGTCCCACAAAGTCTTGGCGACTTGTTAGTTGGTTTGGCTATGTTGGTCCTTTTGTTTTAATGATGTTTTATATTCCTTTAGCTGGTTGGCTTGTAAGTTATTGTTATGATATTGCTATGGGAGTATTAGCTCCTCTTTCACCAGAAGAAGTTGGAGCATATTTTGGTAATATGCTTGAAAAACCAATTCCTATGTATTTTTGGTCTCTTGTTGTTACAGTGATTAGTTATTTTATTTGTGCTTCAGGGGTACAAAAAGGTATTGAGCGTTATGTAAAATTCATGATGCTTGGACTGTTATTTATTATCATTATTTTAGCTGTCCATTCTTTAACTCTTTCAGGTGTAAAAGAAGGGCTTGCTTTCTATCTCGTTCCTGATTTTTCTAAAATTAAAGAAGCGGGCTTTTTGAACATGATAAATGATGCCATGAATCAAGCTTTCTTTACTCTTAGTGTTGGTATGGGGGGTATGATGATTTTTGGTAGCTATTTGAAAAAAGATCAAGCTCTCACAGGTGAGGCTATTTGTATTGCAGGACTTGATACTTTTGTTGCTTTTATGGCTGGTATTATTATTTTCCCTGCTTGTTTTACGTTTGGCGTAGAACCAAATGCTGGACCTAGTCTTATTTTTATTACATTACCAAACGTTTTTAATGCAATGATTGGTGGTGAATTTTGGGGAACATTATTCTTTGTGTTTATGGCATTTGCCGCACTTACGACTGTTGTTGGTGTTATGGAAAGTGTAATTGCGTATAGTATGGATTCTATGCACTGGAGCAGAAAAAAATCAATTAACATCAACTACGGGTTAATGGTCTTTCTTATTCTTCCATGTATTTTAGGCTTTAATGTATGGAGTAGTTTTAATCCTTTTGGAGAAGGTACTGTTGTTCTTGATTTACTTGATTTTATTGTAAGTAATAATATTTTGCCTCTTGGTGGCTTAGTTCTTCTTTTATTTTGTACCCATAAATCTGGTTGGGGTTTTGAGAATTTCTGCAAAGAAGCTGATACTGGAAGTGGTATAAAATTTCCTAAATTCTTAAGAATATATCTTACCTATATTCTTCCATTTGTTATTGGTTTTATTATTTTACAAGGTTATTATGCTAAGTTTTTTCAATAGGATATAATATTTTATAGGGGGAGGACTTTTTATAAAAAGTCCTCCCCCTATAACCCCCTTTCAAAAATTTTTAATTACCTAATCCTTTTGCGTGCAAAAGGATTAGGTTTTTTTATGGTTAATACTTAAGGGGGGGACTAAATTATTTATTATTTTAATATATTATATTTGTAAAACAAGAAATATTTTCATAAAGGCATTGTCCTAAAAGGTTTCACTCTCTGAAAGCAAAGAGTGAAACAACTTGCTGAAAGAGTGTGTACCAGAGAACTCTTAGGGGGCATTGCTTGGGGGTGCAGGGGGGGATTTCCCCCCCGTTAACTTACCCCTTGCTCGGGTTAAAGGGGTGAACCCCCTTATAAAGCTTGATACTAGGTAATAATATAATAAATAAAGGAATATTATTAAGTTAGAAAAATAAAAAAATAAGTCAGAAACATATCCTAATTAAAACTTTTTTTCACCCCATAATTTTAATACTTTTAATAGTACAAGACAAATTAATAGTACACCTAAATCAAGACCAATTAATTCCCATATATTCATTCCTGAAGCTGGAAAAGCAGTAACAATAACAACAATAGCATTCATTGTAAACGTAAGAATTAATTGTTGTGCACCAGCTTCAAAAGCTGCACTTGTTTGATATTTTTGATCTACAATTCTTAATAATGCTAAACCAGAAGGAATTGTTCCTGTTCCTGAACCAAAAATAACCAATAACCTTTCAAGTCCATATTCATTTAATCTTCTTCCAAAATATATTGCAATAAATAATGTAAAAAGTGTTCCAGCGATACAAACAGCACTTAATTGAAATATATATTTCATAACAACAGCAATATTAATTGAAAGCAATGTACCTGTGACCAAAAAATCAACAAAAATACCTGTAAAATGTCTTTGTACATTTGTATCAATAAAATTATCCCAGCCAATTAATGAAACAACTTTTCTAACTGCCATAGCAGTAAACATTCCCCAAAGGAAAAATAAACCAAAAATCATATCTCCTAGAATTGTTCCTGAAAAAATATCATCTAATAACCAGCATAAAGCAAAATTTAAAGCATAAGTTACGGCAATTAATGCTAAATGAAAACTAAAAGTATCAATATTTCCACTATATAAAGTTTCTCTACCACAACTTTCAATATCATTAGCTGCTCTAACTCCTTTTAAATAATTGACACACATATCTTCTACTTGAAAATGTGCAGCACCTTTTTTTAATCCCCATAAAGCAAGTGGAACGCCAATAAAAGAAGCAACTATAAATCCAATAGCAGAAAAAGTTAACGCTATATTTAATGCATCAATAATTCCAAATTTACTTTCCCAAACTCCACCAACAGCCATTGCTTGTCCAGGACCTTGTACAAAACCATGAGCTAATAAAAAACCATACCCATTATATGTATCTACTCCTAAAAAAGCATTTATTAATTGCCAAATTGATACTCCAACTAAACCTTGTCCACATAAAAGCATTGTTGTAATAATTGCCATCCATAATATGCCTCTTGTCACAACTTTAGATGTATTAACTTCTTTGTCGACACTTGTTAATCCTAAAGAAATAAATGAGAGATTAAAAAATTGAAAAGTTATCATAGTAAACATACTAGAATCTAAACCAAGATCAAAAGCATTTAAAATAATAAACCCTGTAATTCCACCAGCTATACTTGCAGGAACTAAAAACTTTTGAATAATAGGAATATATCGTCTTAAAATTACACCTAACAATAATGCAAAAGAGACAAAACTAAATGGCATAAATGCATAAAAAGAATCTAACATAGCTATTTCCTTATTTTTTATTGGTTTCTAAAAATAACCATACCAGGTCTTTCATTAGTACGTTCTCCTGAATGTAATACGCACTTACCATTAACAAATACAGTTTTAATATTATCAGGATATTTTTTGGGCTTTGAAATTTCAAAGGAATTTTTAGGCATATTTTTATCTAATATTACTAGGTCAGCATAATTACCAATTTTAATTAATCCTCTATTTTGTATTCTTGCTTGTTTTGCAGGTAATGAGGTAATTCTTCGTATACCTTCTTCAAACGTTAGAACACCTTTTTCTTGAATATATTCTTTTATAAAAATATGTGACCAAAGATAAGAATTTGTTCCTATACACACATTTTTTAATGGACCATCAATAGCAGAAGAAATTGCATCAGATCCCACAGAACAATTATGATATGATAATAACTCTATTATATCAGTAATAGAAAAAGCATACCCAGTAATAACAACTCCTTCCATTTGTTCTTTTTCAGTCCAAAGAATCTTGCAAAGAGCATCAAAACCATTCATTTTCCATTTTTGACCTATTTCTTCTAATGTTAAACCATGATATTCTATAAACTGTGTTGAAGTAAAAAGACGAATTTTATCCCATTTATCTTCTACAGCTAATTGCCACATAGGCATATCATTATCTTTTAATCTTTTTCTTCCTTCTTCACTATTTAATAATGACAATTTATCTTCTAAGGTTTTTTCATGAAACCAACTAGGCATTAAAGATGGTGCATTTACAAAATTCCACTCAGTAGGCATAATATCTATACCAACTTCAACTCCATCATCTTCTAACCATTTAATTAATTGTAATGTTCTTGCTACTGTTTTACTATCACGTCCATATTTAGGATTTAAATGTGATATTTGTAAGCAACACCCTGTTTTACGTGAAATTTCAATTACTTCAGTAAAACCTAATAAAGAATAAACATCTCTGTTTCTTACATGAGGTGCATGAAATCCATCATATTTTTGCAATACACGACATAGAATTTCAAGCTCTGCTGTTGTTGCTGCTTTTCCGGGATAATACTCTAATCCACTAGACATTCCCACAGCCCCTTCTTGCAAACATTCTTCTAATATACTAACCATATTTGCAATATCTTTTGATGTTGCAGGCATTGTAGGATTTGTATCCTGCATGGCTAAATGTCGTATAGTTCCATGACCTACCATCATTGAAATATTAGTAGAAATTGTATGTTGTTTTAAACAATCAAAAAAATCTTTCATACTATGCCAGTTATAATTCAATTGAGGAGTTAAAAATCCACTAACTTTTTTTCTTGTTTTATCACTACATGGAGCAACACTACCACCACACAAACCGCCAACTTCCGTTGTTACACCTTGTCTAATTTGGCTTTCCTGTCTATTATCAACAAAAACGGAATAATCTGTATGGGTATGTATATCAACAAAACCTGGAGTTACACATAAACAATTTGCATCATAAATTTCTTTTGCTTCGATATTTTTATCAGTAGTAAGACATACAATTTTATCATCTTTTATCCCAATATTTGCTCTAAAAGATTTTCCACCACTTCCATCATAAATTGTTCCATTTTTAACAATCAAGTCTAGCATAGTTCCTCCTAATATATTTTTTTCAAAATATAATGTAATTACACCATAATGTCAATTATTTTATAAAATAATTTATGATAAAAATTATGAAATATTGTTATATTTTTATTAAAATTTAAAATATATTATAAAATATAGTAAGTTACTGTTATTTTGATATATTTTTCACATTAGAATTGTAAATTTAATATTGACAGTAAGGTGTATTAGCAACTTATTCATAATTATTAAACTTT
Source organism: Mailhella sp. (assembly GCA_029258655.1). Lineage (GTDB taxonomy): Bacteria > Desulfobacterota > Desulfovibrionia > Desulfovibrionales > Desulfovibrionaceae > Taurinivorans. The sequence continues at coordinate 2,472 of JARHYD010000019.1, read as the reverse complement.
ATTTTCTGATAATAAAAATAAAATAGTTGCAATACAATTACATTGGAAAATATTTATAGTTATGATGTAAAAAACAAAGGACTTTTTTATTTTTAGGAGAAAATTTTTCTATTCATGCCCTAACATAGGTAAATTTATTGAAATAAGTTTCAATAAATTTACCTGATTGAGGGGGCTTGGGGGAAATCATTTCCCCCAAAAAAAATAAAATTAATTTAAAAACACATTAAAAATACCTCTAATATAGGAATATTTTTGATTGTGTAAGAAAAGTATAAAAGGTTTTGTAAAGGGAAAAGGGGAGAAACTCTTTTAAAAGTTTTCCCCGTAAACGAGTTATCTTAATTAACTACTTTTTTTAGAATGTGTAAAAGCAATAATAAAGCAAATAATTAATCCAAAAATAACAGCAAAGGCACTATGAGGAGCTATTCCATTGGGGGAACTTGCAATATTGAAGTTGTGAGCAAGGGCTGTACCGACAAAAAGTCCAATAAGATAGGTTGCTGAATCATTATTTCCTTGTCCAGCGGAAAAGAATTGTCTGCCGGGGCAACCACCAGCTAAGGCAGCGGCAAAGCCTACTGTAAGCATACTTAAAAAATTCCATATATGGTTGTTATGTGCAATGGGTTGATTTTCAAAGCTTGCATGAAAAGAACCAAAGTAAAAATTAAGAATAGTGATAGTGCTAATTAGAGCAAGTACGCCCCAAAAGCGATGAAATTCTTTAAAAAGAAAAATATCTCTAAAAGTTCCCATAGTGCAGAAATGGCTTCTTTGACCAATAAAACCAATAATAATGGAAATTCCTAGAGCTAGAAGTATAGGAGCGTGCATAGAACCAGGACCTGTTTTAGAGAAAAAGAGTAATCCATTATAGTTATTTTCATTTTCTGGAAATGTTATAAGAAGAATGAGTAAACCAAACATGAGCAAAGGAAAAACAAGTCCAGCTTTTTTGGAAATGGGAATATTTTGACCTAAGGTATAATGTCCTTTTTTGATAAAAATTGTTCCGATACCAATACCAATAATAAAGCCAATAAATCCAACAATAGCGTTAAGATCTCCACCACCGATTCTAAAAAGCATACGCCAAGGGCAACCTAGAAAAACTAAGGCACTTGTAGCAGTGATAATACCTAAGACAAAACGGATAAGTGGTGAAGAACCGCTTTGAGGTATAAATTCTTTATTGAGGAGAGATGCAACAAAAGAACCAAGAATAATGCCTATAAGTTCTGGTCTAATATATTGGACTACTTCTGCCCTATGTAGGCCAATAGCTCCTGCTGTGTCACGGGTAAAGCAGACTATACAAAGTCCCATATTGAGTGGATTACCAAAAAATTGTAAACAAAAAGCTCCCATAGCAATTAGGATACCTGTAATAATAATCCCTTTTGTAGAAGTAAAAAAACTAGAATACATAAAAATCTCTTAATTATTAAAGGTTATTTTTATGAAATGAGTAAAAAGTATTAGTTAAATAATGTAAGGGAAATCTTTACTAATACATTATAATCATTCCTTTTATATTCCTTTACTTAATATATAATTATATAGTGTATTCTTTTAGATAGAGAGTACATTTTATATAATATTAAAAGCGTGATATTGAATTATCATTATTATATAATCCATGTATGCTAAAATAGCATAACAAACATAGATAATAGGATAAAATCAAAGTAAAGGAAGTTATCTAAGACCTGATAACAAAACATTTTTTCGTCAGGTAAATGTAAGGAATGGAAACGTAAAAGCTAAAGAATTTTCTTTTCTTTTTTTTGCTGTATGGAGAAGGAAATAAATAAAAGAAAAATAAAAAGATAGTATAAAAATAATGACTATAACAGGATAGGATAATGTATTTTTTACATATCTTATTTTGTTATTGATTATAACATTATTTTTCATAGTATATTCTTTTTATAAAAGCATGAGAGGTAATTTTCTAAGAAAAAAATTGAATTACCAAATAAATTTGATGTCTTTTTCAAGTTCTGGGTGCAAACTAAGGCATACAGGACAACAAGTTGCAGTGTCTTCTATTTCTTTTTTTTGTTGATCAGAAAGAGAAAGTTTAGGCATTGTAAAAGTAATTTCTATTTTTCCAATACGGCGAGGGGAGCTATTCATGGTTTTTGTTATATCTATTTTTGTTCCCTCTAAGGAAAAATTATTATTTTGAGCATAAATACCCATAATAGTCATAATACACGTTCCAAGTGCTGTTGCTACTAAATCTGTGGGAGAAAAGCTTTCTCCTTTTCCGTTATTATCTGTTGGAGCGTCGGTAATAAGGCTGCAATTACTTTGAATGTGTGTTGCTGTTGAGCGTAAATTTCCATTATATTCAGCATGAATTGTAGCCATAATAATTTCTCCTATAACGTATAATGTGAATATTTCTTTCATACAAGATACAAAAAGAGTTTTCAAGTTAATTTAGAATATATTTTCAAT
>JARHYD010000161.1 GCA_029258655.1 Mailhella sp. | reverse complement strand
CGAAGATATACAAGGTAGTTAAACAAAAAAATGCTCTTTTTATAAGAGCATTTTTTATTCCTTTATGTTACTTTGTATTACGCAACATTTTGCATATTTTTATAAAAAACTATATATTCTATAAAGGCTATACTTCTAACTTATTTTAATTATTATACTTTATTCTCTAATAATAAAAAACCTATAATATAGTAACGTTAAAAAATCATTATATTCAATATACAAAATAACTAGGGAGTATTTCTAAATTAATTTTTATTTTTCTTATTTATATAACATTTTCTTACTTATTCTACTATTACATAGTATCACGTTTTATAAGGGGTTTCACCCCTTTGACCCGAGCAGGGGATAAGCTAACGGGGGGAAATCCCCCCTAGCTCTCACCCCCTGCACCCCCAAGCAATGCCCCCCCAGTTTCACACTCTTTCAGCAAGTCGCTTTGCTCCTCGCTTCCAGAGAGTGAAACTTATTAGGTCAGTGACTTTATGAAAATATTTTTATTTTATAAGCCTAATGCGTTAAAGTAATTCTAAATAATTTAGAAACACACCCTAACAATTAAATTTTTTATTGGAAAACAACATACTATGGACGCTCATTTATTTAGACGCTTTTGCGAAGATCTTGTTCCTGCTTTGATAGGTGCTAGAATAGAAAAAATTTATCAACTAGATGAAGATATTATTACATTTTCTCTTTATGGTTTAGGCAAAATTCAAGCAAGAGAAAATCAAGCAACATATCTTTTTGAAGATAAGAAATATTATTTAACCTATAAAGGCAATAAAGACCCTCTTTTATTTTTAGGCACAACAAAAGTTGCCAGTGGAACAGAACCCCCTGCTTTTATTATGCGTTTACGAAAATATTTAAGTGGCAAACACATTAAGCGAGTTGTGGCTAACTGGATTGAGCGAAAAATCTATGCAGAAGTTAATGGAGCATGGTTTTTAATAGATTTAAAAAATGGCATTGAGTTATTTTTTGAATATCCATTGGATATTTTTCCAACATATCCACAAACATATTCACAAGAAACGCAAGAAGAACAAAAGCAAAAAGAAAACTCTTATATAGCGTTTGATTATTCGCATAGTTTAAAACCCAATTTAACGGATAAAGATTTTTCCAATAATTTCCCTGTATTAGAAGAAGTACTAGAAAAAGAAAACACAGAAATATGGCGTACCTACCCTGTATTAACTCCCCTTTTACGAAAAACACTACCTTTGCTTGAAAAGGAGGAACAAATTGCATTATATGCTGATTTGCAATTTGGTGGTGGTGATATTTTTGTGTATACAATAAACCAAAGAAATTTAAAATTAAATCAATCAGTTGAAAACACACCATTAAACTTTATACAGCAAACAGATAAATTTATTGTCAGTGCATGGAAACTTCCTTCTCTTGTTCTCAAAAATTTAGGATTTCCAATACAAAGCCATGAGTTAGCATTTGAAAACGCTATTGACGCTTTTGCCTATTTAGGCGATATGCTATTAGCCAAAATGCAAAAAGAAAGCAAAGCGTTAAGCCTAAAAAAATTACAAACAGCAATAAAGCGATTGACCAAACTTGAATTAAAATTAGAAGAAGAGGAGGAACGCCTCACCCAATTAGTAGGCATGAAAGAAAAAGCTCTTTTATTGCAAGCTAATTTATACCAATTTCAACACAATGAAAAAGCCGAACAAATTTCAGTATACGCTATGAATGGAGAAAAAATTTCCATAAATTTAGATAAAGCAAAAACTATCCGTGAAAACATGGAAAATTTCTTTCACTCTGCAAGCAGAGGCGAGCGAGGTCTTGAGCATTTGATTGTGCGTAAGGAACAAACAGCAAAAGAAAAACAAAAACTGCTTGATGAAATGTGGCAAGAAAATGCAGGAGCAAGTTTAAAAGAACCTAGCCAAAAAAATAAACAAACACACGCAACTATAAAAAGCAAAAAAAATTCAATACTAGAAAAAAATACCACGCAAAAAGAAATAAAAAAGAAATTCCCCAAAGAAGTACAGGTTTTTAGAAGTTCTGACGGATTTATGATTTTACGAGGCAGAGATACCAAAGGAAATGGTTTAGTGCTAAAAATGGCGTCTGCTTTTGATATATGGGTACATATAGCAGAAGGAGCAAGTGCCCATGTAATTATAAAACGCGACCACGCAAAACAAGAAATTCCCACACAAACAATGCAAGAAGCAGGAACATTAGCACTGTTAAAAAGTTGGGTAAAAGGTCAAGAAAAAGGCACAGTTCAATATAGTTATGCAAAAAACATACGCCCTATGAAAAATGCCTCTGCTGGATTAGTTCATGTGGATAAAAGCGAAGGAACATATAGTGTTGTGATTAATGCAAATTTAGAAAATGTACTAAAAATTAATGAATAAATTTTAGGGTGTGTTTCTAAATTATTAGGCTTATAAAATAAAAAATATTTTCATAAAGTCACTGACCTAATAAGTTTCACTCTCTGGAAGCGAGGAGCAAAGCGACTTGCTGAAAGAGTGTGAAACTGGGGGGTATTGCTTGTTTTTTTTCTTAATAAGGAAAAATTTTCCCTTTAAATAATAAAAGCCCCCTTGAGGGATAGGGGGCAATTATTTGAGCTTTGGAGAAAAAAGCTCAATCATTATTATTGCAAGGTTGGGAAAATTATTGTTATTTCTTTAATTGATACAACAATAGTTGTTTATCAATTAAGAAAGTAATTTTTTGATAAAATTTTATACTAAGTTATAATACATATTCAATAACAACATTTTCATACTTATTTTTTTATAATAATTTATTTTGTGTTATACTTTGTATTGATTTTTGAGCTATCAATACAAAAAAGGAATTTTTCAAAATAGTATAGTAGGATAAAAAGTGTTACAGTAATGTATTATTACTTACCATAGCAATATAGAAACACAATATATTCTTAGCTGATGAAAAAGATCATCAGCTAAGAATAGTTGTTATTATCGTTTCATATTGATAACAGCGTCAAGCATGGTATCAACAGTTGTAATCAATTTACTGTTTGATTGGTAACCACGTTGGGTTGAAATCATGTAAACAAATTCTGTTGCAAGGTCTACGTTTGATTGTTCCAAAGTATAGCCTGCTACTTTACCAAGACCACTATTACCTGCTGCACCGATTTTTGGTCCACCAGAATCTCTGGTTTCAGAGAAGAGGTTATTCCCTTCACGGCGTAAGCCTTGAGTATTTACGAAATCGTACATAGTGATTTGCCAGAGAGGCAAGGTAACACCATTGGAGTACACCCCGTGTAAAATACCGTCGTTGTCTACATTCCAGTTAGTAAGGTCACCAAAGCCATAACCGTTTTGAGCATTAGAGCTAGAGAATTTACCACTAAGGTTAGTAGAAGCATGAGCTTCAAGCACTACTGGTTCAGTAAATTTAGCTAAGTTATTAGCATTTGGAGGTGTTGCTGCTTTGAAAAGATACAAGTTTTTAGGAGTTCCTGCTTTAAGTGCTTTATCAATACTTGAAGAAACAGCTTGTAAATTAGCAGGAGTACCTGTAATCTCATTTAGAGGAACAGTTTGTCCCTTATCATTAGTTACAGTACCTTTTTCAAGATCTATCGTTACATTTTCCTTAGCACCACCTGCTCGTGTAATTTCTGCTTGTACAGTTCTTATATCATTTAATTCTAAAGCAAGTCTATAATCCTTTTGATCTACTTGTTTACCATTTTTATATTTTAATCTTGCTTTTCTATCTGCTTGAATAGCAGTAAAAAGCTGATCTGCTGGTCCTTGGAAAGCCCATTGTGGAGCATCATTTATTTCATAACGCCCAGTGCTTATTTTCCATTTATCATCTTTTGTACTATCATATTTTGAATTTAAGAGAATATGTTCTGGCCCTGTTTTAGGATCATTTGGTTTATAGCCTGCATTATATGCATAAGGAGCAACATTCAAATCACCTAAAGAAGCTGCATTACCCCAAGGTTGGTCTAAATTACTTGCACGTAAACCAAAGTTAATTTCTGTATTATATTTAGCACCATTTGCAGTACCAGAAGTTTGTGCATCTAAAATACCACTAAAGTTTGGTACTACGATTGGGTAACCACTGCTAGAAATAGGAGCTGGTTGCCAGTTTTTCATATCCGTTGGATCTAAGTTAATAACTTGTTTTGGTTCTAAGCCACCTGCTGGGTCGGGCATAGCTGTAAAGGAGTCTGGATTCTTTTCTGGAGATTGAGAACCACCCCAAGTATAGGCTGTTTGGTTAGTAATAGCACCTGCTGAGTTAAAGTGCATAGTACCGCTCATTAAGATACCACCAGCATTAGTTGCATTTACATTTTGAAGTTGACCATTTTTATTAACAAATTTTCTTTTATCTTCAGTTGGATCCATAGTTACTAAGTATTCCCATACTTCTTCACCGTCAGGTCCACCTGTAAAGTCTCTGGTATCTACTTTATCAAAGTAAATAGTAATAGTATGTTTTACACCAGCTTCATCATAAATTTGTATGGTGGTTTGTTCTGCATAGGAAGTTTGAGCAATAGGAGGAGTATCCTTTGGACGAGGATCCACACCTGTTTCATTACCATTCCAAGTTTTGAACAAACCTGCAAAAGGGTTAGATGTATTACGAGCATTATCTGCACCCGGTTTTGGAAGGTTTACTTTGAAATCCATTTTAGTTGTTTGTTGTGGGAATACGGTAAAAGTATCAAGTTGAATATCTGTTGGAACACCGCCACCTTTAATTGGAGAGGTTTGAGTATCTGCACTATTTACTGCACCAGCATTACCACCTGCTGCTTGCATTACGCCACCGTTATTATCAATTCGCCAGCCTTGTAATGCGTAGCCGTTTGGATCTTTCAAATAGCCTTCTTTATCAAAACGGAAGTTACCTGCACGGGTATAATATGCTTCATCAGAACCTACTGGTTGTACTTGGAAGAAACCACGACCTTGAATAGCTAAGTCTGTTGCTTCTGTGGTAGATTCAAAAGGTCCTTGTTGGAAGTTACCCATGATAGCACCTACTTGTGTACCACGACCAATTTGGGTTGGACCTGATAAACTATGTGCATCAAGGTATACAAAGTCGGCAAAGTCCATACGTTGCCCTTTGAAGCCTACGGTGTTGATGTTTGAAATGTTGTTACCTACAACGTTCATTTTTTCACCGTGTGCTAAAAGACCAGAAACACCAGTCCACATTGATGAAGTTACGCTCATAATAATCTCCTTACCTTACAGTAATATTTTTTATCTATCCCCTCAGATAGACTTTTTTTTATTGTTTTTAGGTTATTGGTTATTTTTTTATTTCTTTTTGCTAATACATAGTACAATGCGTTATACACGTATTAACTTTGTGGCACTAAGCCTTTCATATAATTATTTATGGCACTTGACGCTTTTTCCCTAAGAGTTTGGCTTGTAGGAGAAACAGAATTTTTTAATCCGTCTGCTAGTGCTTGACTGAATGTTGGCGTTTTTTCATGCACTAATGGATTAGTATTTTTTGTTTGTCCGTCTGGTGTTCCACCTGGTTTTTGAGAACCATCTGGCTTTTGTGAGCCATCTGGTTTTTGTGTGTCCCCACCCTCTGCTGGAAAACCTTCTACTTTCTTAGGATCTAAAATTTCTATGGTTACTTTTTTATCACCTTTATATGTCCATTGATTTTTTGCTGCACTTTCCCAATTTGCTTTCCAAGTATCGGCTGTCATATCCAATTTATCACCCTTGAATACCATGCCCATATCTTTAAGAGTTTTTAACTCTTTAATACTTTCTACATCTGGACCACGAAGTACAGCTTCAATGTTCTTATGGTTATCACTCAAATCACCTTTAGCGATAATAAAGTCAAAACCTTCCCCACCATCTACTATTTTATCATAACCATCGTAAAGAATAATATCATTACCAGCACCTGCTGAAATGCTATCTGCTTTCTTTTCTTCGCCTTCCAAATAATCATCACCATCTGTACCAACGATTTCTTTACCCGGTTCTACTTTCACTTCATGTGATTCTACAACCTCACGAACGTTACTAAGAAGAACTGAACGACCGTCTGATAAACGTAAGTAATATTCACCATTAAGTGAACTTGTACCTGTAACTCTACCTGAAACAGAGGTATCCACAAATGCTTGCTCGCCTTTAACGTTCTTACCTGTAAATGCGACAGTATAAACACCATCGGCAGCATTTGATCCGTCTGACTTCTTCCCGTCCCATGTGAAGTCATGAATACCCGGTGCTTGAGGTCCAAGCTCAACAGTACGTACAATTTGACCCATTGAGTCCATAATGTTAATGGTACAAGAAGTTAATTCTTCGTTTGATGCAAATTGAATCAATGAAGTTTTTTCACCTTCTTTACTAATACCATAACCACGTGCGGACACTTCCTTACCAATGTAGTTAGTTATACTAATTGAAGTTTGTTGTGCTTGTGAGTTCAAGAGTAATTCCATGTTTTGGTTGGTCTTCATGGATTGCTCTAATGCGGAGAACTGTGCAAGTTGGGCAATAAACTCTTTATCTTCCATTGGGTTTAGTGGGTCTTGATATTGGAACTGAGTGATAAGAAGTCTAAGGAAAGCTTCTTTATCAAGCTCTTTATTCTTACCACCACCTGTAAGAGGATTAGAACCAGTAGCGTCGCTATGACTTTGATCTAAAGCATTGTTTCCTTCTATACCACTCATTGTAACACTTCCTATGCAATAATATGTAAGCCTTGCAAGGAATTATTTTCCTTTCCAGCCATTGTACTACCTATATTATGCATATTGTGTGCCAAACCGTTTTCTGATGATGTATTCTTTCTTGTTAATGCTCTTAAGTAATTGAGATTTTGTAAGTTTTCCTTAAAAGCTTGTTCGTTATTATGTTGTTGCATTCCTTGCCATTCTTGCTTAGTAAACGTATCATTATCCTTTGAAAGGCCTACTTCTACTTCTAAGTTTTGAACTTTTAATCCTTGATTTTCAAGTTCCTTACGAATGGCATCAAGTTGATGATTAATAAGGGTGGCACTTTCTTCCTTATCTGCTTGGATAACGGCATTAACTTCCCCCTTCACTATCGTAAGGGCAATATTCAATTCGCCAAGCTCTAAAGGATTTAAAGAAACCTCTAAACGTCTTGCTCCGTTTTTCATCATGGTTAACACAGAATCTTGCACTTGATTGCGAAGATTCAATGCTTCTTCAGAAAAATTCATTTGCTTAATGCTAAAGTTTTCATTTTGTGCTTGAACTGCTGTATTCAAACTTGGCATAGCCTTTTCTGTATGATGAAAATCTTGCTTTTTAAGATCTGTTCCATTTTTTTCATCAGCAAAAGATTGCTTAGGCTCTTCATTAAACTGTGCAAAAACTTCCTTTGCCTTTGCTTTCGCTGTATCACGCTCTGCAAAAAATTCCTTTTCTGCTGTTTTTACTTCTTCGCGTTCATCTTTTACTTTATTCGCTACAAAAGCTTGCTCTTGCTCTTTTTTTACTTCTGTTTTAACGCCTTGTGCTACTGCTGATTTATTTTGATCTTCTTTTTCTGCAAGCTTCTTACCATTTACTTCGGTTCTATTTAATTCTTCACCTATTGCCTTTGTTATAACAGTATCCTCAATTAATGCCTTTGAATACAATACTTCCCTATCCTCACGCATTAATGCTCGACGTTCTGCTTCCTCACGCTTTTGTGCTGACTCAAGCAAAGGCTTAATATGCTTTTCAAGGCTTGCCTTCATTTTATCAAATTCATCTGCTTGCGTTTTTAAATACGCTTGGGCTTCTTCAAAAAGCTTCTCTACTTGCTTTTTGTTCAATGCCTTTGTTTTATCAAATTCTGCTAATATCTTTTGCATTCCCTTTTGCATATCTTCAGGTAAATTCAATGCCTTAGATATTGCCGCAAGTTCTTCTTGGCTCATGGTTGTTGGGTTCTTTTTCAAAGACGCCATTAACGCATTAATACCCGTTAAACCATCACCAAAACGCAAAGCATCATATAATCCCGTTGGCATATCAGGATTTGCTCTGCCTGTAAAATTTTGTAAATAAGAAATTTCATTGCTATTTAACTCAATATTGCCACCCTTTGTGCTTTGTGCAAGCTTTGCAAGGAGTTCTTTTAAGGTTGGCCCTCCGGGTTTATTAGCAATGTCGTTTAAAGCATTTTGTGCATCTATGCTTATTTTATCCATACGAAATGCTTTAGCTAATTTCTCCAATTCTTCCTTATTAAAACGAGCAGGTTGTGGTGCAAAATAAGAAAATACCTGTGCACCAGAAGAATATACGTCTCTTCTTCTTTCCTCTGCTTTTCTGTCTTCTTCCTCTTGTCGTTTCTTTTCTGCATAATATTGATCATCACGCATTTGATCTAAATGCTTTTGATCTTGATACTTCTTATCATAATATGCCTGATCAAATTCCGCAGAAAAACTCGTTCCACTAAAATTAGAACCTTGTGGAATATAATCAGAAAATTGCTTTTCTGATCTTAATTCATCGAATATAGGCAATATTTGCATAGTAAAACTCCTTTGGTCTATATAAGAGCAAAATATGTGCCAGTATTTTTAAGCAGTTAAAAAGGAAATCATTGCCTATAAAAATTTGTTGATATTAAAAGTTTTTTTATTTTCTAGGGGGAGGACTTTTTATAAAAAGTCCTCCCCCTAGAACCCCCTTTCAAAAATTTTTATGCCCCTTTTTTATGTTGTATACAAAAATAAAGTTTTTTTATATTCTCTCTATTATTTAAATAATGTATAAAAAACAAAAACTCTTTTGCACGCAAAAGAGTTTTTGGATTAAAAAGTTTTGAGAGGAGAGTTTGAGAGGGGAACTTTTTCAAAAGTTCCCCTCTCAAAAAAATATCATTAATTTAAATTTTTATAATTTTTTCTTTCTTTTCAACAAGATATTATTAAAAATAATTTTAATAAAAAAAACCTATACAAAATTAGCAGTTTTGTATAAAGTTTGTAGAAATTTTTATTTGTTACTAAAATCAGTAGGATTTTCATACTTTTTTTATAACAATTATGTAAATATCCTTCTTTATGAGAGGCTGTTATGGATCCATACTATGCTGGGTGGCTTTCTGTTGTTCCCCCTGTATTAGCTATTATTTTAGCGCTTTTAACAAAGGAAGTTTTTACTTCCCTTCTTCTTGGTATTTTAAGCGGTACGCTTATTTATTCTATTGGCATTGGGGCTGATTTTGTTCCTATGCAAACTATTGAAGTTGCTTTTTCCACTATGGCAAAAAAAGTTGATTTTAATATCATTCTCTTTTGTAGCTTACTTGGTGCAATAGTATATGTTATCTCCCTTGCTGGTGGCACTAAAGCTTATGGTATTTGGGCTACAAAACGTATTAAAAATAGAAAAGCTGCTATGCTCTCTACGGGTGGACTTGGTACTGCTATCTTTATTGACGACTACTTCAACTGTTTGACCGTTGGTACTGTTATGCGTCCTGTAACGGATAACTATAAAATTTCTCGTGCTAAATTAGCTTATATCATTGACTCTACCGCTGCTCCTATTTGCATTATCGCTCCTATTTCTAGCTGGGCTGCTGCTGTGGGAAGTAACCTAAAAGCTACGGGGGCTTTTGATAGTGATTTCGCCGCCTTTGTTGCTACTATCCCTTATAACTTTTATGCTATCCTTGCTTTATTTATGGTATTCTTTGTTTGTATTGCTAATGTTGATTTTGGACCTATGTTCAAAGCTGAAAAAAAAGCCCTTAATGACGGCGATCTCGGCGATACCAACAACCAAAACCACCAACTCAATGCCTCTAGCAAAGGAACTATGCTTGATATGGTTATTCCTATCATTAGTTTAATTATTTTTGCTACTACGGCTCTTTTATATAGTGGTGGCTACTTTGGTGATGACCCTACTTACCATAGTCTTGGAGCTGCTTTTGGTAATAGCTCCTCCTCTAATGCTCTTGTTTGGGCGTCCTTTGGATCTTTAGTTGTTTGTTTCTTCCTCTTTGTTCCTCGACGTTTACTTACCTTACAAGCTTTTATGGACGGCGTTGTCGAAGGAATAAAAGCTATGCTCCCTGCAAATATGATCCTTGTCCTTGCTTGGACTATCAGTGGTGTATGCCGCGACCTCTTACAAACTCCCGAATTTGTAAAAACATTATTTGAAGCTGATAGCGGGGCTACCTTTGGATTACTCCCTGCTTTTATCTTTGTTATTGCTGGTTTCCTTAGTTTCTCCACTGGTACTGCTTGGGGAACTTTTGGTATTCTTATCCCTATCGTTGTTCCTGTGGCTCAAGCTATTAATCCAGAAATTGTGATTGTTTGTCTTTCCGCTACCTTAGCTGGTTCTGTATTTGGCGATCACTGCTCCCCTATTTCTGATACCACTATATTATCTAGTGCTGGTGCTGGCTGTAACCACGTACAGCACGTTTCTACACAATTTGGATACGCCTTTATCGTGGCTATTTGTAGCCTTGTGGGTTATGTGGTTGCTGGATTTACTGACGGAAACCTTTTCCTTAGTCTAGGTGCAGCTTTTGCCTTACTTATTGGAACAGTCCTCTTTCTTCATAAACGCAGTGAAGCTGCTGCATAAAAATATAAAAAGCACTCAATACGAGTGCTTTTTTATTTATCCTTATAATTACAAACAACATATATACAAATATAAACAAATACCAATTATCATATCTTGCTAAATTAAAATATATTTTCATATTAATTTTTATTAGAATGTGTTTCTAAATTATATAATAATTAAACTTCGCTCTCTAATAACGTATCATTTATAAAAAACAAACTTTCTGCAAAATAGCTACTCTTTTACTATGGTAATTATCTTTAATTAAGATTATATAAAATACATTCAATACATTAACCATTCAACACATAAGGAAGAATTATGAATATTTTTTATTTTTTAGGTGATTCCATTACTCTTGGCGTTAATGTTGCTCCACAAGATTCTTTTGCAAACAAAATTTATACTGGCATACTACAAAAATTCCCCCAAAAATTCTCCCTTCCACCTACTACGCTCTATAATTTAGGTGTTCGGAAAAACACAACAAAAAATATTTTTGAACGTTTTGAAAAAGAATTTCAAGATAGAAATTTTCCAAACTCACAAGCATATTTTATTCTTATGTGTGGCGTTGTAGATATGGTTATGCCCGAAAATACAACTCTTTTATCCATTGATGAAAGTAAAGATTATTTCAAAAAACTTCTTCTTTCTGCTCAAAAAAAAGGAAATATTTTTGTTAGTAGCCCTAGCCCCGTTGTCAATGAAGCACACAAAGAACGCATTGCAAAACTTGTAACAGAACAAGAACAAATTTGTAGTGATTTACATATTCCCTACTTTAATATCTTTGATGAACTCAATAACAATGAATTTCTCCAAGACCTCAAAGACGGTATTCACCCTAATCAAATCGGAAATATGTTTATAGCTGAAAAAATCCTTAATCACATTAATAATTTTTTATTATAAATCAAAAACTTGCTTTTTTCTTTTTTAATGTTTATAATCAGTTAACAATATTCGGAGGTTCTATGGATAATTATAATCAAAGCCAAAGCATGGCACAAAGCCAAAGTAAAGTTGCTTTCTTTATGCAACAAGTTTATTTATGGATGTGTGCTGCTTTAATTGTTACTGCTGCTACTGCATATTATACTGCTAATAGTATGTTTATGCTTCAACTTATTTATTCTAATGGAAATATTGGCCCTATTATCCTTATTGTTGCTATCATTGGTCTTGTTATGTACCTTTCAAGCCAAATGCATAAACTCTCTGCTGGTATGGCTACGGGCTTATTTATTCTTTATGCTGCGTTAAACGGCGTATTCCTTGCTCCTATCCTTTTAGTTTATACTGGTGCTTCTATCGCTCAAACTTTTCTTATCACTGCAGGTATGTTTGGTGGTATGAGCGTTTATGGTATGGTTACTAAAAAAGACCTTAGTGGTTGGGGTTCTTTCCTTATTATGGGACTTTGGGGACTTATCTTGGCTAGCCTCGTAAACCTTTTCTTTAAAAGCAGTGCTGCTAACTTCGTTATCAGCATTATAGGTGTTATTGTTTTCGTTGGTCTTACTGCTTACGATACACAAAAAATTAAAGAAATGGGTGAAACTGCTCCTATTGATGATGCTGTGGCTATTCGTCGTGGTGCTTTACTTGGTGCTATTAGCCTTTATCTTGATTTTATCAATATCTTCTTATATTTACTTAGATTATTCGGAGATAGAAAATAATTCTTCTTTTTTATAGCATAAATATAGTTTTCTAAAAACTCTATTACTGCTCTAAATAATATCAAAATCCGTTTTATACTTAAAACGGATTTTTTTATTAATACCAATATCCTAACATATTACCCCAAAACTCAAACTATCAAAAATAACGATAAGAAACATAAAACCTTTCACATTTGAATATTACCTAACAATAAAACAAAATATAATAAGATTAATTTCCCCCTAAAAGAATAACATTATAAAAAAACTCTACACAAAAATATTTTTCTACCCAGATTTTCTTATTTTTTTTATAATACAATTTACAATACCAATTATCTCTTTTTTGTAATTTTACATATTTGTAAATAATTTTATTAAAAAGCATAATTATTTTCTTGATTTTATTACAAAAAAAATATACAAAAATAAGTAGAATATTTTTTAACATTTTTGTTTAAAAAGGATTTATTATGTGTACAACTGCTGCTAAACCCTGTGAATGGAATTTACAACTTCCTCAAATCAACCCAGAAATTATTCAACTTTCAAATGCTCCTAGAAAAGCACGTATTTCAGACGTTAATGCCATGTCTGCATTGATTAATGAATTTGCATCAGCTA
>JARHYD010000106.1 GCA_029258655.1 Mailhella sp. | reverse complement strand
TGGTGCCGAAAGGGAGATTCGAACTCCCAAGCAAATTTTGCACTGGAACCTGAAACCAGCGTGTCTACCAATTCCACCATTTCGGCTTTGAAGAAAATAAATTAAAGAAAAATAAATGTGAGCATATATATACTCACATTTATAAAAACAAGTATAAAGAAAAATTTTATCCTTTTGCTTTTATGATAAATCCATTACTGCCAGCTAAAATGCTTGCAGGTGGTGTTGTAGATAAAAATTTTTCTGGTTCTTGAAAGTTTGTTGTAGTGATTTCGTTTGGTTTTACCGAACCAGTTAATAATTTAGCTGGATCACGAGTTTCTGGATTTATAAGTTTATAAACAAAGGAAACAAAAGATTCACTACTGCTTTCAATCATTACAAAAGTATTATATTCATCTTCGTAAGGGTAAGTATATGTTTGTGGAGAGCTATATCCAATCGCAACAGGTTTGAATTTAGTTTTTTCACTTGAAAGATTATGAGCATTGTAATTTCTTGCTTGGACAACTTCACTGACAACAGCACTTGCCATATCATTATATTGACTAAAACTCATACTAAACTCCTTTTTTAAACCTATACTCTAGCGAAGAATAAAAGTAAAGCAAAAAAGCCACTCTAAGAGTGGCTATATTTATTAATTTTCAGGAGAAAGTGTTACAAGGTTTTGGCTTGTAGCATATTTTTTAGTATTCATAAGTTCTTCAAGAATTTCAAGACTAATAAGATTATTAAGGTCTAATAAAATAAGTAGTCCTTTTTCAAGTTTGCTAACACCACGAATATAATTTGAGCCTTCTCCATTTACAACAGGTGGAGCAGGTTCTATTGCTGATTCATGGATACGAATAACTTCGCAAACAGCGTCTACAATAAACCCAACAGTAAAATCATGGGTATGAACAACAATAATTCTTGTTTCGCTGTTATATGGAATAGAAGGAAGTTTAAAGCGTTTACGCATATCAATAATAGGAATTACTTCTCCACGTAAATCAATAACCCCTTTTACGAAGTTGGGAGCTGAAGGAACTATTGCAATAGGCAACATACGAATAATTTCTTGAACTTGGAGAATGTCAATTCCAAATTCCTCGTCACTAACTTTGAATGAAACCAGCTGAGCGAGGTGACTATCGCTGTTTGCTGCAAAATTTAATTGTTGACTCATAGCTTATCCAATTTAGGTTTTATAATTTATTATCGACAAATATCTGTTTTTGTTAAGGCAACATTATCTCAAAATTTAATTATTTTCAACTAAATTATCAAGGATAATATTTTTCTTTTTATAAAAATTATATGATTTCTTTTTTTTCTTTTTTGTTTTTTCTAAAGAGAAATTAGGGCTATCGTTTAATTGTATAAGATTATTGTATAAAAGTAAACCAAGCCATGCATCAGTGGCTGCATATTGAATTTGATTATGGCTAAGAGTCTCTGATGCCCAATTTGAGCATTGAGCGCCTTTATTGACCTTATATCCAAGTAGGTTTGCACAAATTGTGCGTAAGCCTTGAGCTTTTAGTCCTTTTTGATTGGCAAGTTTAGCTAGGTCAATAAGTCCATTGTTTTTTAATGGATAAAGGCGAGATAAATTTCGATAATCTTCGTGGATAGCAACACCAACTTTCAATATTTCTTCACTAGATAAAACACTTGCTAATTGTTCATTTATATTAACGTGTTTTAGCTGAATAAGATATACTTTTTTATTTGTTGCTAATTGAATAAGAGAAGGAAGATTCATTGCACCTTTTGTGAATTTGGGTTTTGTTTCTGTATCAAAGCCAAGAATAGTTGCTTTTTTTAATTCATTAATAGCGTGTATAAGTGCTTCTTCTGTTTGAATAAGGACAATTTCTCCTTCATATAAGATACTAGGAAGGAGATTTATTTCTTCTTTTGTTAGTAAGGGTTTATTTTCATCAAATGTATGGGTCATTTTAATTAACTTTTTTTATGTTTTTTCTATATTCTCTAACAGCTCTATTATGGTCTTTGAGATTAGTTGAGAATGTATGATTTGCTCCAATTCCCGTTGCAACAAAAAAAATGTAATCATGTTTTTCTGGATTTAATGTTGCTTTTATAGCAGAAAAGGATGGAGAACAAATTGGCGTTGGTGGAAGTCCAAGATGTTGGTATGTATTATAAGGATTTTTTTTATCTTGTAAATGTTTTGTTAAAAGTTGACCTTGATAATTTTGTCCAAGACCATAAATAACGGTTGGATCGGCTTGTAAAATCATATCCTTTTTTAATCTATTATAATAAACACCTGCAACTTTTGGTCTTTCATTTTCAAGTCTTGTTTCTTTTTCAACAATAGAGGCAAGGGTTAATAATTTATTGAGTTCCTGTGGGGAATTAAGAATTTTTTGGTATTCAATATTTTGTTTGAGAGAGGCTGTTTTAAGATAAAACGTATCAATTAATCTTGAGGCAATTTTATAAGCATCTTGCTCGGTTATTTGTTTTGGTTTTGGGAGTAGGTAGGTATCGGGATAAAGATAGCCTTCTGCATTATTAAAAGGAATATTTTTTTTATGGAGAAAATCTTTATCATGAATGGCTTGTTTAAAATCTTTTGCATTGCAAAAACCTTGTTCGTCTAAAAGTTTTGCAACTTCCCACCAAGGTAATCCTTCACGAATAGTTATTTTATAGAGAAGGGTAGAGCCTGTTGTGAGTTCTTCTAAAATTTTATGAGGTGTCCATGCAGGACTTAAAAGAAAAGTTCCTGCCTGAATTTTATTTTCTTGTTTTTGAATACGTGTGTAAAGTTCAAATTTTAGTTTATCAGAAATAATGCCTTTATTTTGTAAAAGTAAACAAATGGAGCGTAAAGAGGAATTTTCTGCAATTTCCACAGGGAAAGATTTTGCATTCTTATTGGCAGGGGTGGATAAAAAATTCCATGCTTCGTAGGATAGATAACCAATACCACAAAGAATAAGAAGAAAAAGACTAAGAAAAAAACGAAGAAAAAAAGAGCTTTTTTTAGATTCCATAATTATTCCTCAATATTTTTTTGGGGATATAGTTCTTTTTGTGGTATATAGGGCTTTTGGGTAGAAGAAAGTAAAAAAGATTCTAAAATTTTTACTGCTGCTTCTTGGTCAACTTTTTCTTTTATTTTTTTTGCAGAAAGTCCCATAGAACGCATATCGTGTTCTGCATCAAAACTTGAAAGTAATTCTTCCATAAAATAAAGCGGAATAGGATAACGTCGTAAAAGGGAGTTTGCAAAATTTTTAACTTGGCTTGTTGTAATACAAGGACTTCCATCGTCATGCAATGGAAGTCCTACAATAAAAGCTGTTGGTTTATGTTTTTCAACAAGTAATGTTAAATTTTCAAAAAAAGTTTTTTTTATACTTCTATCAAGTGTACAAAGAGGAAAAACAAAATCTGTGTTAGCATGATAGATAGCAAATCCCACTCGTTTTAATCCGTAATCAATAGCTATATAAGTATTATCATTTTTCATAAGTATTATATAGCGTTAAGTCCTAAAAAAAGCAAGCTTAAAAACTAAACATAGCACCTGCACTTACGATTAGTCCATGTTCTTCATCAACCATAGGACTATTGGTAATTTCATCACTATAAAAACTATATTTAGCCGCTGCAAAAATAGTCATACCATTTTCTGTGATTAAACTTGCTTCAACAAAAGCAAAAGGCGTTAAACTATAATCGGGTTGATATGCAAGAAGTCCTGTACGTTTGGCTTCTGCATAGCTAATACCATAATAGTATTGGTTTCTTTCTTCACTTGTAAAATTAAGACCAATACCTGGAGAAAGCGTGAATTGATTGATATAAATAGGAAGTTTATAAAAAGCATCAATACCAAAACCATCAGCGTTTCCAAGTACATCCATATAAACTTTTGCACCAAAAGAACCAAAATTATATGTACGAATGTATTGAATGTATGCGTCTAATGATATATCACGTTTATTAAGAAATTTAAGAGCAAATTCATTTGTTTTATCGGGATCAAAAGTAAGAGATCCAGGCATAATACCAAGAGTTAATTCGTGTTCGCCTAAATCATCTTTATAAAGATTAAATCCTAAGCTTAATCCTTTTATAAAAAAGTATTTAGTATCTATTTGGAGTGCTGGAAAAGGTAAAATATAATCATCATGTCCTTTATAAGGTGAACGTATCCAAACAAGCCCACCACCGCCACTGTGAGCAAAACTTTCTGAAACAAAACTAAAACAGATTAAAAGGGTAAAAGTAAAACAAAGAATTTTCTTTAAACCATTAAACATACATAAAATCCTTTAAATAAAATAAATCAATATGCTACTAATTTGTATGTGTTATAATACAAAAAAAAGAAAGAAAGGAAAAGATGTATTTAGGTTTTGTTAAAAATTTAAATAGGATATAGTATGGTTAAATAATTTTAAATAAAATATTTCACAAAGATATTTGTGTTTAAAAAATAATTAAAATTTTTTATTAGAGTGTGTTTTTAAATTAAAATATTTTTTTGGGGAAAATGATTTTCTTCCATAATTAAGTAAATTTATTGAAATAAGTTTCAATAAATTTGTCTGATTGAGGGGGCTTGGGGAAAATTATTTTCCTTAACGAAAAAATAAAATAAGATTAATTTAGAAACACACTTTAAAAAAATAGGAAAAAAATTTAATTTCCCCTAAAAATTTTTTTATAAAAAGTAATATAAAAAAGTTATATTAAAATCTTCAAAAAAAGCCGAGTAAACTCGGCTTTTTTTATTCTGCAGTTCCACGAAATTCAATGGAAAGAATTTCATAAGTAACTCTTCCTTTTGGAATATCAATAGTTACTTCTTCTCCTTCCTCATGACCTAATAAAGCCTTACCTACTGGGGAACTAATAGAAATTGATCCTGTTGCAAAATCAGCCTCATCAGGACCTAATAAAGTAAATTCTTTTTCTTCGTCAGTATCAATATCAACAACTTTTACTGTTGCACCAAAAATTACCTTATTACTACTTAATGTATTTAAATCTACAACATTAAATGTTGGTAATTTTGATTCAATATAATTTATGCGTGCTTCTAAAAATCCTTGACGTTCACGAGCAGCATCATATCCAGCATTTTCTTTTAAATCGCCCTCTTCACGTGCTTCTTTAATGGCTTGAATAACAGCTGGACGTTCTTTTTTTAAACGTTCAAGCTCCTGCTCAAGTTTTTGATAGCCTTGTACGGAAATAGGAGTGTTACTCATGATAATATCCTTAATTTTTAATAATAAAAAACACCCAATATTTGAAAAACAAATAAGGGCGTTCCACTTAACGTGAAAATTTTTTATACTAAAAATTAAATAATTAGTCAAGGAAAAGCCCAAATATCTTTTTTGTTCTTTATTAAAAAATAATATTATATTGTTAATAACATCGCATTATTTAATTACATATTATGCAATTTTTTCACACCCAGCACCTTCGATAATGCTTTTTCCGCCACTTTTTGGGATTATATTAATTTGTGTTGGAATACGTTCTTTTAGCAGTGGAATATGGGAAATAATACCAATAAGCTTTCCTTGTTGTTGGATATTAGCAAGTGTTGATAAAGCCATTTCAAGGCTTTCTTCATCAAGTGTTCCAAAACCTTCGTCAAGAAAAAGGGAGTCTACACTAATGGTATTGCTTGCCATTTGGGCAAGCCCTAAGGCTAGGCTTAGACTAACAATAAAACTTTCCCCACCTGATAGGGTTTGGACAGAACGAATTTCTCCACCTTGATAATCATCAAGAACATTTAGACTTAGTGGTTCATTAGTATCACGTATTAAAAGATAGCGTTTTTGTAGTTGTTTTAGTTTTTGATTAGCAAAATAAATTACTTGTTCAAAGGTAATTCCTTGTGCAAAGGTTCTAAATTTTTTGCCGTCAGATGAGCCAATGAGTTTATCAAGTAATTCCCATTGATGTAATTGGGTTTGAAGATTTTCCAATTCTTGCTTTGTTTGCGAATTTTTTTGTAAATTTATGTTATTTTGATGAAAACGTTCTTCAATACTACCAATTTCTAAGAATAATTTTTGTTGTTCTTCTTGTTTTTCAAGGGCTTGTTTTGTAATTATTTCAAGTGACAGTGTGGTTAATTGTTTATTTTTTTCTTTTTGTAATTTGCTTATGAGTTCTTGTTCTTTTTCTAAAGAAAGAGAAATATTTTTTTCAAGTTCAAGAAAAAAATATTTTATTTTTTCTTTTTCTTCTGCGGGAAGAATAGATTGAAGATATTCTTCTTTTGAAAGAAATCCATTTTTTAATAGAGCAATATTAAAATTTTCTGTATTTTGATCAAGTTCTTTTTTTATAGAAAAAAGTAAATCTTGTTTTGCATTATATTGTTCTTTATTTTTTGTTAAATTATTTGTAAGAGAAGTATGTTTTTGTTTTTCTACTTCTGTTTGTTTTTCAAGTTGTTGCAATGTTTTTTGCAGCGTAAGTTTTTCTTGTTCTGGGTTTTTAGTTCCAAAAAGTTCATTTCGTTCTTTTTGGTTGGTGATTATATTTTCTTTTTGTTCTTTTTGTTTTTTTTCTTTTTCAAGGATTATTTTTTCTTTTTCTATTTGCTGGTTTTTTAATATGGTTAACTCTGTTTGTTTTTTATTAATTGTTTCAAGAATAGTATTTTTCTTTTCCTCATTTTTTTTCCATAATAAAAGAAGATTTTGTAATTCTTCTAAAAGTGATGTATTTTCATGGGTTATTTCTGTAATATTATAAGGTGTTAGTTCTGATAAGAGAGTATTTTTTATTGCTGTATATTCATTTAAAAGGTTTTGACGTTCTATTTGTTTTTTTTCTATTTCTTGTTGAATGGTTAAAATATTCTTTTCTTTTTCTGTAATACTTATTATGCAACCATTAATAGTTCCATTTAATTCTGTATGTTTTAATTGTAATTGTGTAAGTTCTTGTTCAAATTTTTTTATGGAATTAATTTTTTCTTCTAAGCTATTAATTTGATGATCTATTTCACTAAGAGAAGGAATATTTCCTTCAGCAAAGGGGTGATGCAAAGCCCCGCAAAGAGGACAAGGTGTATTATCTTGTAAATTTTTTCTATGTTCTTCTAAACTTAAAATACGTTCAACAAGTCCTTTTTTTTCTCTAAGATTTTTTAGATCATTTTCAAATTCTCGTATTAATTTATTTTCAAGAAGATTATGATAGCTTTGTTTTTTTTCTTGAATTTCTTTTAAAATAGTTTCAAAATTTTTTTGTAAAGAAAGATGTTTTTGTTTTTCATTTTTTAATTCTTTTTCAAAGGAATTTTTTTTATTTTCATGTGCAATAATTTCTGTTTTTATTGTTATTCCTTTTTTGAATGTTACTTGCCATAAGGAAAAAGTTTGTTCTATTTTACTGTATTTTTCATTTAATGTTGCAATAGCTTTATTTTGTTCTAACCACGTGGAAAGATTTTCATATTCATTTTTTATTTGTAATAATGTTTTTTCTTCATTTTGAAATAATTCTTGAGATTTTTTTAATGCATTTTGTTCATTAATAATAGATTCTGTGAGAAGATGATATTCTTTTTCTTGTTTTTCAAGTATGGAGTCAAGAATAAGTGTTTTTTGATACAATGGTTCTTGGTTTTGATAAAATTCTTTTTGTTCTTTTAGTGTTATTTGTTTAGTTGCAATTTCTTGGGTAAGAAGATTTAATTCTTGTTCTTGATAAGGAAGAATTTTTTCTATGTTCTTTATTTCATCTTTTATTTTTTGATATTCTTTTTCTTTTGTTGTTAAAAGTTCATATTCAGCACGTATTAAATCTGCTTTGTCTGCTTTGATAATTTTTTGTTTTTGTTCTTTTTTGTTGATTTGTTCTTGTAATAATTGCTCTTTTTTTATACTATGTTGCTGTAATTCATTTTCTAATGTTTTAATACATTCAAGCCATGTAATTTGTTGATTAATTTCTTGTAATGTTGTATTTATTATAGATTGTTTTTTTTCTAATTCATTTTTTGTTTGCTTTAAATTTTCTTCTTCCTCTTTCGAAAGAAATTGAGTATTATGAAGAACAGTTTCAAGAGCTTCTTTTTTTTGCTTTTCTTCTTTACATTTAAAAAAAACGGCTTTGGAAATTTTTGAATAAATTTCTGTACCTGTAATTTGTTCTAATAATGTTGATTTTATTTCATTATCTGCTTTTAAGAAACTATCAAAAGCTCCTTGTGCTAAAAGTATGGATCGAGTAAATCGTGAAAAATCCATTCCTGTAATTTTAACAATTTCTTGATAACTTTCTGTTCTTTTTTCGCTAAGAATTTTTTTTGTTTTTAATTCGGAAACATAATGTTTTGCTTCTTGTAAATTTCCTTCTCGACTATTTTTTGCTCGTCTTTGTTCAAAACGGGAAACATAACTAGTATTTTTTACTTCAAAAATAATTTCAGAAAAACATTCACCTGTGTTTTTACTCATTACTTCATTGTTATTTTTAGTAATTTTTCCAATACGGGGAGTTTGACCATAAAGAGCAAGGCAAATTGCATCTAAAATTGTGGTTTTTCCTGCTCCCGTTGGACCTGATAAGACAAAAAGTCCGTTTTGTTGGTAAGTATTATTGGTAAAATCAATTTTCCATTCTCCATAAAGAGAGTTAAGATTTTTAAATTGTAAAGAAAGAATTTTCATATATTACTCATTTATATCATTATCTTGAACTTGTTGTAATATTTCATTAAAACAATGAATAAGATTATTTTTTTCTTCATCAGAAAAAGATGTGTTAGATAATTTTTCTTCAAAAATAGTAAGAGGTTTAATTTCTTCTAAATTTTGATTGAAATTAGTATTTATTAAAGATTCTGGATAATTATAAGGATTTTTAAGTTTTAATATTTCTATGGAAGAATTTTCTACAAGGGAAAAAATAGTTTCTTTTAAATCAATTATTTTTGTTTTACCTGTATATTCAATTTCTAACCAAATAGCCGTATTATCTTGTTTTAGGGTATTAATTTTATCCAAAATAAAAGGAAAATCACCTTTTATTTTTAACATATTTTGAAAACTTGGGATAATAATTTCTTCTATTTTAAGTTGTGGTTTTTTATTTTCATGGGGAATGGTTTCAAGTAAGATCATTTTTTTATTTTGTTTATGTTCAGAAAAACTCATAGCTAAGGGTGAGCCTGAATAACGAATATGATCACAATTATTAATTTTTTGTGCTGAATGAATATGTCCTAACGCAAAATAATCAATGGAAGGAGAAAAGATATGAGCATTAATTTCTGCTAATGAACCAATATAAAGTTCTCGTTCGCCGTCATCGTGCTGTGTTTTGCTTCCAGTAATAAATAAATGTCCCATAGCAATAAGAGGAATTTGGGTATTATCTATTAATTCTATGAGATTTTGGTAATGATTTTGAATACCAGAAACTATTTTTTTATTTCTATCTTCGTATGTTTCTCCTAATTCATTTTGACGTAAATCTCTTTCTCGCAAATAGGGAACTGCAAGTATAATAATTGGTTCATCTGCAATGGTAAGAGAAATAATTTCATCTTCTAAATTTTCTGTAATAGCTCCTATTATATGAATATTTAATGATTTTAATAATTCTTTTGGAGCGTTAAGGAATGTGGCAGAATCGTGATTTCCTCCTGTGATAACAATATGTTTGCAAGAGGATTGGGTTATATCCCAAAGAAATTGATAATATAATTTTTGTGCTGTGTTGCTTGGTAAAGCTGTGTCAAAAATATCTCCTGCAATAAGTAAAACATCTATGGAATTTAAATTAATATAATTAATAAGCCATGATAAGAATTGCTGATATTCTTCATATCGCCGTTTTCCGTATAATGTACTGCCAATGTGCCAATCTGATGTATGTAAAATTTTCATAATGTTTCCTATTAAAGAAATATACATTAATCATTTATTTTTGCAAGAAAATCATAAAAAAAGTATTTTATGCATACATTGACATTATTTATTTGACAAGGTAGTATTGACGAGTAGGGTTAATAGGGTATGTAAGTAGATAGTGAAATAAAGTTAGAAAAAGTTATTTTTTTTCTAAACTTTTTTTATAATCATCATATAAAAATTGATTTAAACATATTCTAGGGTATTTAATTTAGCTTTTTAAATGGGGCTTTTTTAGTTATGGTTAATGTTAAAGAAAAACTTAATGCCGAAGAAAGGGCGTATCGGCTTATTACTGAAACAATTAAACAATCATATAAGCCTGGTGATTTTATTTTAGAAAGTTCTCTTGCTGTTGATTTTGGAATGAGTAGAACACCAATAAGTATTGCTTTAAATCGTCTTGTTTCTGAAGGAATTTTACGAAAAGTTCCTAAAAAAGGTAGTTATATTCCACAATTAGATCCAGATGATGCACATAATGTTTTTAGTATTCGCAAATTATTAGAAGTAGAAGCATTACGTATTGTTACTGAAAGAAATGATTATTATGTATTATCTGTTATTAATAGAATGTTAGAAGATTCTGTGATGGCATTGCGATATGATGATATTAAAAAATTTGTAGAAATTGATGAAGCTTTTCATTTATTTTTAGTAAAAATGGCATATAATAATTATTTGCTTGAAGCATGGAAAAGAATTTTCTTACGTTGTAATATATATACAAGATATTTTAATTCGTATGGTTCTTGTGAAGATGTACAAGAAAATATGGTCTTATCAGATCACCAAGATATTTACTATGCAATGCAAAATGGTGATGTGAAACTAGCAACAGATTTATTAGGAAAGCATATTACAAAAGTGTATGATGATTTACTAATAAAAATGCAATAACATAAGCCCT
>JARHYD010000023.1 GCA_029258655.1 Mailhella sp. | reverse complement strand
ACAATCTAGGGGTTATGTATACAAATGGTCTAGGAGTTCGACAAGATTATAAAAAAGCCTATACATGGTACATAAAAGCAGCTGAACAAGGTGATGCAGAAGCACAATTTAACTTAGGTATTATGTACGGAAAAGGGTTAGGAGTAAGACAAGATTTTCGTATAGCAAAAGAATGGTATGGTAAAGCTTGTGATAGTGGCAATCAATCTGGTTGTGACCAATACGCTAACCTTAATACACAAGGATATTAATATTCTTGTTTATACAAGTCAGTAACAACTAATATAATATTATAAAATGGGAGAAGAAATGCCTTTTCTTCTCCTTTTTTTATTACAAAATATTACATATTTTGCTATCCCTCTAAATTAATATTATTTAAAAAATTATTCTATTTTATCCTACTACCACATCTTATCAAATCCTATAAAAAACTTCCCCTCTTTACTTTGTCTATTATAAAAAATATAAATAGGGTATGTTTCTAAATTATTTATAATTCTTTTAACATATTAGACTTATAAAACAAAAAATATTTTCATAACGTCACTGACCTAATAGTTTCACTCTCTGGAAGCGAGGAGCAAAGCGACTTACTGAAAGAGTGTGTTCCAGAAAGAACTCTTGGGGGGCATTGTTTGGGGTGCAGCGGTAGCCGTTAGCGAAGAATGAACTTTACGGATAGCGACAGCGGTTTATGTATATTAATTTTGCGTAACTAATTGCTGTCGTTATTCGTAGCTTCCTGCGTCACTATACCCAAAGGGCGACGAAGTCGTTTCCCTTATACCGCGTTTACGAGGTTTAGGGAAATAGACAGCAACGCTAGGGGGATTTCCCCCGTTAGCTTACCCCCTGCTCGGGTCAAAAGGGTGAAACCCCTTATAAAACTTGATACTATATAATAGTAAAATAAATAAGAAAATGTTATATGAACAAGAAAAATAAAAATTATTTTAAAAACACACCCTATTACCAATAAACTAAAAACATATTTTCCATAAAAAAAAAACATTCCTTTATTTAAAAGGAATGTTTAATAAAATATTTTTGAAAGTTTTTTTAAAAGAGAATTTTTTATTAAAAAATCCCTAATTAAAACCTAAAAATACCATTACTTACTACAATGATGAACAATAACTAAGTATACCATACAATAGGGTTTTGTCACACCGTTAACGGTATTTTTTCCCTTATATACTCTACATTTTATTTCCATACATTACCTTATAAGCTTTGAGCAATTTTATCTGTCCATTCAGCAATTTCTGCTTTGCTACCAGATGCATCACCTTCTACGCGTAAGCCTTCATTAACAATTTTAGCATTTACTTCTTGTAAATGTTCTTCAATCCAATCAACACCACCACAATAATATTCAAAAGAAGTATCACCAGAAGCAAAAGCAGCACATTTTACGCCTTCAAGACCTAATCCACCAAAATCAGACGCAAAGCTTTCAAAATCACTTTGTAAATCAATAGAATCAGTACCCCAAATAGAAGTACCAAGTAAAACCATATCATAACCATTTGCAATATCACTTGTATCAGCGTCTGCTGCACCTTGACAAAGAACAGTATGACCTTTTTCTTTTAAAAGACGTGCAATTTCTTCTGCAATAGATTCTGTATTTCCAGTTTCAGATCCATAAATAATTCTTACATTAGCCATAATTATTCTCCTTTATGCTCTTTGTTGCATTTGCAATTTTGACAATTACCACAACATTGATGTTTCTTTTCTTTTTGTTTTAGAATTATTAATTTTGAACCGTCAGGCCCTAAATTTTTTCCCAATTCGCCTTTGAAAAAAAGACATTTTGAAGGAACAAGACACGCTGCAAAAGCTGATTTAAAATAATCAGCACCACTTTGTACTATATTTTGAATTTTTGCAGTATCAATGAAAACATTTCCTGTTCCACTGTAATTTTGATTTAAAAAAGTAATAATATCAGAAGCAGTATTTGAGTTAAATTCTCCTATCACCCCAACATGTGTATTTCCATTACTTAAACGAAAATTCAATGAATATTCTCCATTAACGCATGCTTCCATACTGACTCCTTTTTCTAACTTGAACTTGATGAAGTGATACTTACATGAATGAAATTGAAAGTCAATATCAATTTCAAAAAAAGTTTTTTTTCTTTAAAATAGTCATAAATAGATTTTATTATCCAAGTAAAAAGATTGACATTATAAACTTATTAGGTATAATTCCTAATAATAAAGATATGGAGGAATTATGAATTTTAGCCCAAAATTTAGTATTGGTCAGATTATAAGTATTGATGAACTTAAAGCAGAATTTCAAGTTGGAAATTGTGGGTCTATCAGAAAAAGTACAGAAAACGAATGTTTAGTGCTTATCAGCAATCATACAAGCAAAACAAAAGAATATAAAGACAACTGGCAAGGTGATATTTTCTATTATGAAGGCATGAGCATTAAAAATAAAAAACTACAAGGACAAAACAAAGCTCTTGCAGAAAATGCCATACCTACCTATCTTTTTGAAGTATTCAAAAATAAAGAATATACCTATCAAGGACAAGTAAAACTTGCTGGTGAATACGAAATACAAGAAATCACCTGCAAAGACGGAACAACTAAAGATATTATTATTTTCCCTCTCAAACAAGTTAATTAGGGTGTGTTTCTAAATTAATTTTTATTTTTCTTATTTATTTTTAATTGTAAACCCAAGTGCGACAGGTATTAAAAAAAAGTAGCCCAATACAAAACCTTTATGTAGAATAATATTTGGATAAACAATACATGGAGGTTTTACTATTGAGCTACACACATCTTACA
>JARHYD010000022.1 GCA_029258655.1 Mailhella sp. | reverse complement strand
ATTATAAACAAATTTGTATAATAATATTATACTGGTATTAAAAACTTCTTTAATAGGAAAATCTGACTTTTGCGTACATAACTTATATTGAGCTATGTAAAAATAATTTACAGCATTGAGAAAATCAAAAGAATTATTTGTGTTGTTTATAGTGTTATTTATGTTCTCAATAATATTTTTTAACTTTTCTTGTGTAAGTTCATAATATTCTAATAAACATAATATATTACATAAATAAAGTGAAAAATTATTTAAAAGAGATTTGGTGTAAAAAGATAAGCAGTTCGGAAAAATAGTATTAATCAATAAATCGAAATTTTCATTTATTAAAAATGTAGTTTCTTGGGGAATTATTTCTTTTAAGAACTCTCTTAATTCTTCTGTTTCAAAGTATTTAATAATAGAATATATTTCAATACGTGAAAATTCTATTTTTTCTTTGTTATTTATTTTTTTTCGTACTAATCCTATTTCTAAATAATTTTTACAAATATCTTTAAATGGTTTAGCATTTTCCATTAAAATATTATTTTCTAATATATAATAAATTAAATTTTGATGAAAATATTCTTCAGTAGGATTTATATTTGTAAAAAAAAGACTACCATTATTTATTTTAGTTTCTTTATTTTTTATTTCTGTAACAGCTGTATTTGTTGAAATAAAAGTATGTGCTAACCATTCCCATGTTAGAGTTTGGTATATATATTTATACAATAAACGAATAAAATTGGGCATACGATTATATATTTTTTCTAAGTCTTTATTCTTATAAGGATTTTCCCAAAATATATTTTTTTGTTGTAATTTCTTATCAGGAATATAATTATATTTTAATTCATGAAGAATAGCATTATAATTCCAAAGAGCTATAAAGTAATATTCATATTGTTTTAATCTTAACGATATATCTATAAGTTGTTTGCAACAATTAAATGCTTCTTCATATTTAGAAATATTATAATAATAGAATATGTTAGACAATAAGTATTGTATTTCATTTTCTGAAGATTTTTTTTGTATTCTTTCAAAATCAAAAGATAAAAGTTTATTTAGATTTTCCATTGGATACGAAGTGTTATCAGGAAACAAAAATAGATTTTCTGGAGAAAAATCATCACCATAATACACACCATTAATAGATGCCTTTTGTAAAATAGCTATAATTTTTTTTTGTTGAATAGATAAATTATCTTTTTTTTCTTTTAAATTAGAGTAAAAATTTTTATAAAATTCTCTTTTGCTTTTATTATAATCAGTTGTATAAACTTTATCATAAAAATGTAATAATACACCTTTAGATACAATCATTATACTACAATTTGTTAATGCTTGAGTAATTTGAGAAGATAAAATATATTTTAAGTTTTCTAAAGGTTTTAATTGATTATAAATATAATCTTCCACGATATTATATTCTATTTCATAATTTTCTTGAATAAATTGATCTAAAAATTCCTCATAATCTTTTTTTGAAAAATGTGTATTATTTTTTGAAGTTTCATCTTTATTAGGTTTAGGTAATAACGTAATTCCATAATTAGCATAATATTTTTGATTATATTCATTATGATTATTTTCTGTAACAAGCATATAGCGGGCACGATTATTTTCTGAACTATTTTGAAGCCATTTAATAATAAATTTTAAATCAATATCCCCAAAACCATAGCCAAGAAAAAGAATATTGATAATATCAACGCTTTTTATGCTTACGGTGATAATGCTTAGGAGTAAGTCTAAGATATAGCTTGGTTTATTTTGTTCATTGCTCATGTGTTTTAAAATACTCATGGGCTTTTGATAATGCCTCCACCTGATGTGGTAACAACTGCTTAGAAATTTTTACTTGCTCTTTTAAATTCTTTTTTTACTGGAAATTCCTCCCATAACCATATATCTTTACAATTATATAAAGGATTAATTCGAAACCATGTCTTGATTAATTTCTCAAATCTGGCTCCTTTTTTTGTTCTGATAAGGAATCCTTTATTATACGTTCTAATATTGATTGAAAAGACATATAGTATCCCCTGTGGTGTGATGTACGTTATAATACAATATATACTAATTATTCCCCCTTTCTTCAAGGAGGAATTTATGAAAAGAAATATTTTTAGGTTATATGTAAAGACCACCCGCTAAGCGGGTGGTCTTTACATATTGTTTAGAGAATTATTGAATTTTGATGTAGAAGTTTTTTATTTATCTTTTGGATAAATATTAAGGAGTTGTAATGAATTTTTACAATAATCAAAATTATTAAGTATTTTAGCACCGTTATTGCCGAATTCTTGTTCTATATTGTTTTTATTAAATCTTTTTTTTAACTTTGTTTTTGAATTAGAATCAAGTTCAATAAATGGAAATACGTTATTAAATTTTGATAAAGTACTATGTGATAAAGATTCACTTATAAGTTTATTACTTACATTTTCATTATTTTTTTGGTTATAACGCGATATGTTATTTTCTTTACGACGTTGTATAATATTTTTATTAACTTTTAATTGTAACCCCAAGTGCGACAGGTATAAAAAAAAAGTAGCCCAATACAAAACCTTTATGTAGAATAATATTTGGATAAACAATATACATGGAGGTTTTACTATTGAGCTACACACAT
>JARHYD010000016.1 GCA_029258655.1 Mailhella sp. | reverse complement strand
ACAAGAAGAATTACGACAAAAATTAGAACTCATCAATAATAGACCTAGAAAGTGTCTAAATTGGACAACTCCAATTGAAGTTTTTCTACAAGAGGTGTCGCACTTGGATTGACAATTCAGCAATTATTAAACTTCTTTTTATTCCTTAACATAGGAAAATTTATTAAATGTATTTTAATAAATTTGCTTAATTGAGGGGGATTGGGGGAAATCATTTCCCCCAAAAGAAAAAAATAAAATAAGATTAAGTTAGAAATATACCTTAAAAAGATTTATGAAAAAAAATTTTTTTTAAATTTTTTTTATAAAAATTTCAAATAATAACTGATAATTATTCTTAGTTTAAAAAAATTAAATAAAATAAAAAAGCCTATTACAGATAATTTGGATAATTTAATAAAAAAGTCTAGAGTTTTTTTATACTATCTCTTGAATAATAAAATAATTTTAGGTACTTACATAATTTTTTCTTTTATGATACAGTTCTTTTTATGTTTGGTTGTCCTTATTGGAGGATAGCATAAAATTCGTGGTTTAGCTTTTATCATAAGAGAAGGTGTGTGATGGGTTTCATTTTTAGAATAAAAAAACATACTTCATTATTTCGTTTTTTATCACAAAGTTTTTTAATTGTTTTTATTATTAGTTTAAGTTTTGCTTTTGCAAAAGCAACTCCTACTGGATATGAAGATGCAAAAGTGGAGCTTTCACGTTTAATGCAAGATCGAAAACGTAGTGAATATCGGCATAATTGGTTAAAATTATCTGATGATTTTTATGATATTTACGTTAATAATGCAAATTGGAATAATAGACCTGCTGCACTTTTTCGTTCTGCCATAGCATTAGATGAGATGGCAAAACGTTCTTTTGTACGTAAAGATGCTCAAAATGCTATTGATAAGTATATGCTTTTAGTAAAAAAACATAAGCTTAGTCCTCTTGCTGATGATTCTCTTTATCATGCTGCACAATTATATAATGATGTATTACGTGATGAAAGAAAAGCAAAAGCATTATTACAACAAGTTATACGTGATTATCCAACGGGGGATTTTCATAATAAAGCAAAAGTGTATTATGCAGAAATTGGTGGTAAAGCTATTGCTTCTCTTGGTAATATTCCAGTACAAAGACCTTCTGCTCCAAGTATAAAATTAACGCAAATTAGTTCTCAATTACGGGAAGGGGTTGTTCGTATTGTTATTTCTATGGAAACTATTGCGTCATGGCGTGCAAAATATAGTGATGATAAAAATCCTGGCGTTGTGGTAACATTAAAAAATGTAGCACCTTCCGATAAAATAGAGCTAGAAGATACCTTTAAAAAGACAGGTATTTTTACTGGATATTCAATTTATTATAATGAAATTCAAGCAACAAGTACAGTAACTTTGCAATTTTCTGATTTACTTCGTTATGCTGTTAAATCAGAACGTGATCCAGCAAGGCTTATTATTGAAGCTACTAATTCACCAAAACAATTACCAGCAGGTATTTTGGTAAAAGAGGAAAAAGTTAATAAAAAAGTTATTGCTAAAAAAGTAATAGAAAAAAGAGAAACACCAGTACAAAAAGTTAAATCAGCTGTCAATCCAAGAAATACAGCAAAAGCACCTGAACGAAAAATTACAAAAAAAAATGTTCCCACATTAACAAAACAATTAGCTGCACAATTAGGATTAAAAGTTGAAACTATTGTGATTGATCCGGGACATGGAGGTAAAGATCCGGGAACAAGACATAATGGAATGACAGAAAAAGATTTTAATCTTGATGTTGCAAAACGTTTAGCTAGAGTATTAAAATCAGCAGGTTATACTGTGTATTTAACTCGTTCAACGGATAAATATCTTGGACTTTATGAGCGTACAGATATAGCAAGAAAATATAAAGCAGATTTATTTATTTCATTGCACGCAAATGCAAGTAATAACCATGAAGCAGAAGGCTTTGAAACATATTTTTTAGATTTTGCTCAAGATAATAATGCCGTAAGAATTGCAGCTATTGAAAATGCTGGAGTTGAAAAACGTGGTCTGGGTGAAATGGAAAAAATTCTTGGTGATATGCTTTTAACTGCTCGTATTCAAGAATCAAAACGTTTAGCTGCTAAGGTACAGCATAGTACTGTTAGAAAAATTACGAATGCAGGATATGCTCTAAAAAATAGAGGAACTAAAGGAGCACCTTTCCATGTGCTTATTGGTTCTTCAATGCCATGTGTATTAATTGAAATGGGGTATACAACTAATTCTAAAGAGGCAGCTCGCCTTTCTTCTGAAAAATATAAAAATGTATTAGCAGAAGGTATTGCTAATGGTATACATCAATATGCACAAGAATTAATAAAATAATAAAACAAGACTAAAAATAACCTTATTCTTTTTGCACAAAAACTGTCTTATTTATTAAGGCAGTTTTTGTGTATTTTTTTAGAGTAAAAAAGTAACATATTCTTTTTTATTGTTTCAAAAAGTATCATTTTAAAAGAGAGTTAATAAGAGGTTTTTTACTATATTTGTAATTATTTCAATGTATTAATGTTTTGGCACAGTCATTGCTATAAGATAATTAATCAATTTATTTAGGAGTTATAATGATGAAAATTAAAAGTATATTAAGTGCTATTACATTAGCAGTAGTTTTAGTTGCAGGTTCAAGTTTTGCTTATGCATATCATAATCACAATACTTCAATGGTAAATTTAAGTGTAGAGCAACAAGAAAAATATGATCAAATGCTTAATTCTTATCATGATAGTGTACGACCATTGCATGATAGTTTACGCATTAAGTATATGGAACTTGATGCTCTTCAAAGTAATGCGAATGTGAAACCAGAAAAAATTTCTGCTTTGATTAATGAAATTGCAGGTATAGAAAATGAAATACGTGAAAAACGTAATGCTTTTTCTGATACTGTACAAGATAAATTAGGTATTGATGTACATCAAGGCAGGCATTATTTAGGGGATAAAGGTAATTGTGAAAGAAACTTTTCTCATAAAGGAAGCTGTAATAATAAGCATGGTAACAATCACAAAGGAAATCATAGTAATAGATAGTAATAGTTTTATAATAAATTAGGTAAGGTTTTGTATCTACTATTATAAGGAAAATTAATAAAATAATGTTTAAAATGCTGAATTGTCAATCCAAGTGCGACACCTCTTGTAGAAAAACTTCAATTGGAGTTGTCCAATTTAGACACTTTCTAGGTCTATTATTAATAAGTTCTAATTTTTGCAGTAATTCTTCTTGTGTTACCTTA
>JARHYD010000091.1 GCA_029258655.1 Mailhella sp. | reverse complement strand
GGAGCAAAGCGACTTGCTGAAAGAGTGTGAAACTGGGGGGCATTGCTTGGGGGTGCAGGGGGTGAGAGCTAGGGGGGATTTCCCCCCGTTAGCTTACCCCCTGCTCGGGGTAAAGGGGTGAAACCCCTTATAAAACGTGATACTATGTAATAGTAGAATAAGTAAGAAAATGTTATATAAACAAAAAAAATAAAAATTATTTTAGAAACACACCCTAAATTAACGTTCTTTTATTTTTTACTTTGGGGGAAATGATTTCCCCCAAACCCCCTCAATCAGTCAAATTTATTAAATAAAATCTCTTTGAAACTTCAAAGAGATTTTAATGAGTCAGAGGGTATAGGAAAAATCATTTCACTTTAGCCATTACGACAAAGAAAATTATAGATAAAAACAGGATAACTCCCATAAAAAATAAAAACTACTTAAGTTGTGATAATAATGTTTCTTTAATACTATCAATAGAACCACTACCATCAAGTTCAATATAAACAGTTTTGCCACCACTTTTTGCTGCAACATCTTTAAAATAATATGCAGCTGCAAGAGTGCCATTTTCTTTATTATAATAAATATCATGGCGTTTATTAATAGCCTCTTCATTTTGATCATCAGCACGAGCAGAAAGAGAACCACCACAAACACGACATACATCGCCACTAGGTTTAATAGCGTCAATAAAAATATTATTAGGGTGATTATTATTATTTTTGCAAAGTCTACGACCCATGATACGGTTGCGAGCAGTTTCCCGAGCAAGCACAATTTCTACAACATAATCTAATTGCATATTAGCATTATCAAGAGCTTCTTTTAATTTACGTGCTTGTTCCATATTACGTGGAAAACCATCTAATAACCAACCATTATTCCCTTTTTCTTTTAAAATTTCTAAAATCATAGGAATAGTAATTTCATCGGGTACTAATTCACCTTTATCCATATATTCTTTTGCTTTTTTCCCAAGTTCTGTACCTTGCCCAACGTGTTGACGAAACACAGCACCTGATTCAATATGGGCAACCCCATATTTTTCCATAATAAGATCACCTTGTGTTCCTTTGCCACTGCCATTAGGTCCAAAAATAAGAATATTCATACATACTCCCTACTTTGATTGAAGTTTTAAATATAAATCACCTTGCCATTTTCCAATTTTTTTTCCCATACCTTTTAATCGTAATGGTCTTCCGGGAATAAAATCTTTCGGCAACGTTAATTCAATAGTTTGTAATTCATTTGTTAAACCAACACGAAATTGTAAACGCATTTTTGTGCCTGGCTGTAATTTAGATGCAGGCAAAAATAATTCAAGTTCCTCATCTATTTGATTTTTAAACCACGAAGAAATACCTTTTCTTATTCCTTGAAAAGGTTCTGCACTTGCTTTTATAATTGCTTGAGAAACACTATTATCTTTTTTAGCAGAACTTTTAACTGGTGTAAGATTTTCCTTTTCTTTCTTTTTTTCTTTATTTTTTTTATTATCAAGGTTTGGTCTTATTTCTTCACGTCTATTATTGAGGGTTTGGTAAATTTCCTCATACATACCTTGCGTTTTATCATTTTCTATAACTTTTTCAAAATTTTGTTTATGGATTTTATCTTCAAATTGTTCCCCATTTTTTTGATAAATAGGTTTTCCTTTAGAAGAATATGCACTTGCTCCTTGAGTTTGTCGCTTTTCACGCTCTTTCCGAGCTTCGTCCATTTGATTAATAATTATTTGACGAAATTCTTGAGCTTTTTCCTCAAGTTTTCGCATAATATTTTGTCTATCTTCTTCAGCTTTTGCTTTTCTTTTTTCATCTTGGCGTAAAATTTCTTCTTGTAAACGACGACGACGTTCTTCTTCAGCTCTTGCTCTTTCTTTTGCTTGACGACGTTCTGTTTCTTTGCGTTCTCGCTCAAGTCTTTCTTTACGTTCTTGTTCTTTACGTAATTTTTCTTCTTTTCTTTTTTCTTCAGCTTTACGCTTTTCTTCTTGATAAGTTGTCCCTGTACTTTGAGTAGAAAAATTTACTTTTGCACTTTTCTTTTTTGCTTGGCTATCAAGATAACTAATAATTGTTACATAGGCTTCATTTACTTTTTGAAAATCATGGACAGCATTTTTATTATTTGGATTAAGATCTGGGTGTAACGCAAATGCACGTTTACGATACGCTTGTTTTATTTCATCTATACTTGCTGTACGTTCTACTTGTAAGAGAATATACGCTTCTTTTAATGTCATACCTTGCGTTGCCATAAAAAACCATACCTCTATAAAGGAGGCAATTCCTCTTCATCTATAATCAATGCACGACCATTTACTTTTGGATTTTTACAAAGTAAATTATTTGCTTTTAAATAAGCATAACCATCATGGGCAAAAAAGGCATGAGAAATATCTTGATTAATACCAGGACAATCTTCTTTTGCCATACTAAAGCTTATTTCATCAATTAAATTTCCTCGAAAATAAGGCCAAGCACGACAAACATCTGGTCGTGCTTCATGAATAGTACAGCCTTTTTCTTTTTCAAAAAAATAGCAATATTCATCATCACCAACAATAAGTGTTGGTTTTCCGTCAAAAAGTTCTGTATATTTTTCTAAAAATTCTTGTTCAGACATATTAAAATAAGCAAGTAAACGAGGTAAATCTCTTTGCCCCACAACAATACCACCTCGTCCATGGCAGCAATGTCCACACCGCTTACAAGAAAAGCTTTTTTCTGACATAAAACCTACTTTGCAAAAACTCTCTTATGTTCAATTTCAATGCACGCATCTTCAACAACACAAACATTTTCTTGAGCTAAAAGTTTACCTGCTTCTTCTTGAGCTATGCCTAATTGCATCCAAAACACTTTTGGCCGCCATGAAAGATCCAAAATTTCTTTTGCGTGTTCAAGACAAGCGTCAGGAGTTCTAAATAAACACACTATATCAGGAACTTTTGGTAATTCTGCTAAACTTTTATATGTTTTAATTCCCCAAACATCTTTCCGTACTGGATGTATAGGTAAAATTTCATATCCTTGTTCAAGCAAGTATCGTCCAACGTGTTCAACAGGTGAACCTATTTTATCTTTTGCTCCTACAAT
This sequence comes from Mailhella sp., assembly GCA_029258655.1. Classification (GTDB taxonomy): domain Bacteria; phylum Desulfobacterota; class Desulfovibrionia; order Desulfovibrionales; family Desulfovibrionaceae; genus Taurinivorans. The sequence continues at coordinate 16,674 of JARHYD010000091.1, read as the reverse complement.
AGCAATAACCTTATTTTCTTCAAATAATTTGCGTAATTGTTCATCAAAAAGCATATATTCCCCTGTATTATTTCATATTGACAAAAATCATACTCTTTTAACTATAAATTTTCAATATAAATTATTAGTGTTTTTTATACTTAGAAAATATTGCTATTATAACTATTTAACGCTACCCTTTATAAAAAATACATTAAGGATAAAAAATGAACTACTTACCAGAAAAAGAAAGTCAAAACCGTTTCCAAAATATTCGCCATTATATCACCCAAAAATACCCCCATTTAGCAGGAATTTTTATTTTTTCACGAATTAGTATTTATTATTTTACAGGAACGCTTGCCAATGGGGTTTTATGGATACCACAAGATAATGAACCTATTCTTTTTGTCCGTAAAGGATTGGAAAGAGCAAAAAAAGAAAGTTCTTTATCACATATTTTTTCTTATAAATCTTATGCTGATATAGAAAAAATTTGCCACGAACAAGCAATGCCTATTACGGAAAATTTTCAACTCGGCATTGAAGCAAGCAGTATCCCTTATCAATTAGCGCAATTATTTTTTTCAAAAATAAAAGCATTCCAAAATCATACTGCACAACCTATTGATGATGCTATAAAATATGTACGTAGTATTAAAAGTGAATATGAAGCACAATTCATGAGAGAGGCAGGAAAAAGACAAACTCTTGCCTTAGAAAAAATTCTTCCCTTTGCTTTACAAGAATTTTTAGAAAAAGGAGAACAAACCTATTCTTATCTTTCTCATTTTGATAAAAATTTATGTACCTCTTATCCTAAAGAAAAAAATTTAACTGAAAAGAAAATTGCTGAAATATGTATTGATATTTACACAGAACTTGAACATGATAAAATGTGCCGTATGTCTGCTTATGGAGAAGAATCATTTTATGGACACGTAGCCATAGGAAATTCCTTAAATACAGCTCACTATTATAATGGAGCTATGGGATTTCAAGGCATACACCCTGCTTTACCTTGTCTTGGATCAAAAAATATTCTTACAAAAAACACTCCCCTTTGTGTGGATATGCTTTTTAACTATCAAGGCTATCTTACCGACAAAACACAATGCTATTTTTATGGAAAGGAAAAAGATTTACCCGATCTTGCCAAAAAAGCTTTAGATTTTTGTATAGAAACACAAGACCTTATAGCAAATACCCTCAAACAAGGAACTATTCCAGAAGAAATCTGGTTTCAAACCCTTGAAAAAGTAAAACAATACCACTTTGAAGAAAATTTTATGGGATATAAACAAAACAGTGTTCCATTTTTAGGACATGGCATAGGCTTAACTGTTGATGAAAGCCCAGTTCTTGCAAAGAATTTTAAAGCTCCTCTTGAAAATGGAATGTTTATTGCCTGCGAACCTAAAATAGGCATTCCTAACTTTGGTATGATTGGTATTGAAAACACCTATGAACTTATTGACAATTCCGTCAAAAATATTACATCACTTGGAAATAACATTATTTATTTAGCATAGAGGAAACTATGAATATTCCTAAAGAACCTGATTACCATGATAAAAAATTTTGGGTAAGAATTCCAGAAAACGAAACACAAAACAATGCAAAAAAAGCTGATGTTTTTTTTGTACATGGTACGGTTTTGCATAGCAAAACAGAAATTTATCTTGATCCATATAATGAAGAATTTAGACAACTTCCACTACGTCCTCGCATGACCCATGCTGGAAGTTATGATAAAACGTGCCGTATTTTTAATCCTCATTATCGACAATTAACTATGGAAGCACATTTAGCAGACCATAATACTATTGTTGAATATTACAAAATTCCAACTCAAGATATTATAAAAGCCTATTTCCATTATATGGACAACTGGAATCAAGGCAGACCCCTTATTTTAGCAGGCAATAGTCAAGGTTCTATTCTTATTTTAGCCCTACTCAAATATTTAAAAGCAATAAATAAAATGCCTAACAACCTTATTTCTGCTAATATTATTGGTTACACTGTTACTCAAAATGATTTAGATGAATTAGAAATGGAACTATGCAACAGCCCAACACAGCAAAATTGTATTATTAGTTACAATACCCTTGCTAAAGGAGCAACAAAAGGTTTTACCCTTTTACCTAATGCTCTTTGTGTTAATCCTCTTTCATGGACTACAAGCGAAGATGTAGCAGACAAAAATTTGCACTTAGGCTTTATAGAAACAGACGAAGACGGAACACAAAAAATTCATGCCCATGCTACAAACGCATGGATAGATAAAAAAATTGGTGCTGTTATTGTGGATATATATAACATAGAAACAGCTCCACCCCGTGAATACTTTCCAAAAGGAGATTTACATAGTTACAACTATCCTCTTTTCTTTAAAAATATTGAAGCAAACACTGAAGAAAGAGTAAATGCTTATTTTCAATCAAAAAAATAGTTTTTTATTTCTATGGCTATTTATTTTTTTTGGGGGAAATGATTTCCCCCAAGCCCCCTCTTTTAGTCAATATTCTTGGAATAAATCCAAGAACATTGACACATTTTAAGAAATTAAACAAATAATATTATTGTTAACTTATTTACCTTACAACTTGACAAAGAAAAAATATATCTTATTTCTATAACCAACAAAAAACACATTGCTTTTTAATAAAATTAAACTAAAAAACCGTCTTGCAAACAAAACGGTTTTTCCAATCTTTCAAAAGAATATACAAAATATATTTTATTGATACATGGCTTTTTTTATAGCTAAAATAATTTCTTTAGCTACTTCATTAATAACCTCTTTCCAAGCTCCTATTGTAAAAGCTCCACCAAACCCAATCGTTCTTTCAACAGGCACAGTAGCAATTAATGTATTATTTTTATCATAAATCATACTTTCTGTTACAAATTTTGTACTGCCCCAACCTGGCATTAACCATCTTTTAAAAGCATTACCTGGTTCATAGACAAGAATATCTGTTTCAATTCTATAATCATCACCATTAATACCTTGATTTCTAATAGTTACTTCTAAAGCACTTTTTAATGAATTAACTAAATCAAGTTGAGGGTCATCACCTTGAGGTTTATATCCTGACTTGTCAATAACCTCCCCTACCATAAACTTAGAATTAGGTGCAATACCTACATTTGGATCATTCAAATTAAAACTTGCAGACTTAGAACAAGCACTAGCAAAAGAAACCAATACCAATAATGAAAACATTAATAAAACTCTTTTCATATTTTCCTCCTTTTAGGTAGAAGGACTTTATATATATATATATATTGTAAAGTATTTTTTATAAAAATTTTAAACAAAAAAACAAAAGAAGGTTTTCTATGAAATAAATCAAATAATTATAAAATGATAACTGCAACAATTTCAAATCAAAAACTTTTTAATCAAAAAAATTATCCATACATTTCAAAAAAATTAGGATATGTTTCCAAATTTTTTATACTTATTAAACTTCGTTCTTTAATAATAAACATAAAAAATTTAATTTTTTCACAATTTTACTTGCCAAAGCAAAGAAAATTACGTAAAAAACTTTGGTTATTCATTAAACACATTCCTAAGCGTTAAGGGTCCCGTGAAAATTGAAAGTCGCACAATTTTGAATAACTTGTGTTATTTCAATCAAATACAAATGTATATGGGTGTTAATTTTATTTAGGAATGGACGAAAAAAACCCTTGGAGGAATTATCATGGCTTACGTAAGCATGAAACAAATGTTGGAAACTGGTGTACACTTTGGTCACCAAACACGTCGTTGGAATCCTAAAATGCGTCCTTATATCTTTGGTGCACGTAACGGCGTACATATTATTGACTTACAACAAACTGTAAAACTTTTCCGTACAGCTCACGATAAAATCGTTGAAACTGTTGCAAACGGTGGTAAAGTTCTTTTTATTGGCACAAAACGCCAAGCTCAAGAAGCAGTAGCTCAAGAAGCAGAAAGAGCAGGTCAACCATTTGTAACTTACCGTTGGATGGGTGGTACTTTAACAAACTTTGTTACCATTCAAAAAAGTGTTGATCGTCTTAAAAAATTAGAACAAATGTTTGCTGATGGTACTATCAACCGTTACTCAAAAAAAGAAATTCTTACTTTCCAACGTGAACTTGATAAACTTAATCTTACCTTAGGTGGCATTAAAGATATGCAAGGTATTCCACAACTTGCTTTTGTTATTGATCCACACCGTGAAGATATTGCTATTAAAGAATGTCGCAAACTTGGTATTCCAGTAGTGGCTATTACTGATACTAACTGCGATCCTGATGTTATTGATTACATTATTCCTGGCAATGATGACGCTATCCGTGCAATTAAACTCTTTGTTAGTGCTATGGCAGATGCTTGCCTTGAAGGTGCTGCAATGAGCAAAGACGGCGTAGTTGTTGATTTAGAAACCATTGCTGCAAAAAATGAAGCTGAAGCTGAACAAGCTGCTGAATAATTTTCTTTTTTAGAAAAATTTCAATATATGTGCCGTGATTAATATTACGGCACACTTTCAACTTATAGCTAATTGGAGATATATAATGAGCCAAATTACCGCTTCTATGGTAAAAGACCTTCGCGAAAAAACTGGTGCAGGCATGATGGACTGCAAAAAAGCACTTACTGAAAGTGGTGCTGACATTGAAAAAGCTATTGACTGGCTTCGTCAAAAAGGTCTTGCAAAAGCTGCTAAACGTGCTGATCGTGCAGCGGAAGAAGGTGTAATTATCCTTAAAGTTGCTGAAGATAATAAAAAAGCTGTTGCTATTGAAGTTAAATGCGAAACTGACTTCGTAGCACGTGGTGATAAATTTATTGAATTTGCTAAAGATGTTGTTAATCATGCTTTTGATAACTTTGGTGCAACTTCTGAAGAAATTCTTGAAAAACCATTCAAAGGTACTACTTTAAAAGAAGCTATTGGTGAAGCTGTTGCTGCTATTGGTGAAAATATTCTTCTTGGCAAAACTCACCATGCTGAATGTGCAGAAGGTATTGTTGGTACTTATGTACACTCAAACGGTAAATTAGCTGCATTAGTAGAAGTAAAAGCAACTGGCAATGAAGCTGCTGCTATTGAATTTGCAAAAAACGTTGCAATGCAAGTTGTTGCTGCTAACCCTATTGCTCTTGATATGGCAAGCGTAGATCCAGCTCTTCTTGAACGTGAACGTGAAGTTTACAAAAATAAAGCAAAAGAAGAAGGAAAACCAGATAATATCATTGATAAAATTGCAGATGGTGCTGTAAAAAAATATTGCAAAGAAATTTGCCTTATGGAACAAGCATATATCCGTGATGATAAAATGAGCATTGCAGACCTTCAAAAACAAGCTTCCAAAGATGCAGGTGCAGAATTTACTATTGTTGGATTCAAACGCCTTGTACTTGGTGAATAGTTTAAATTTTTCTTGAAAAAAATAACAAAATAAGGCAGGTTAAACCTGTCTTATTTTTTGTATAAAAACCAAAAAGAAATTTTATGACAGAAAAAAAAGCAAAAATCACTGCCCTTATTATTGTTTTAAACGGGGAACGAACCATTGATTCGTGCCTCAAAGCTTTATCTTTCTGTGACAAAATAGTCGTTATTGATTCTTATAGCACCGATAAAACAAAAGAAATTTGTCAAAATAATCAAGCCATTTTTATAGAAAATACTTTTAAAGGCTATATGGAACAAATCCAATTTGGTATTGACTGGATAAATAAAAATATTTCTTCAGAATGGATTTTCTTTTTAGATTGTGATGAAGTTTGCTCCTTAGAATTAAAAGAAGAAATATTACAAGCAATTCATAGCAATACTCCTTATTCTGCTTTTCAAGTTTCCCGTTTAACATGGTATTATAATCGCTTTTTACGACATGGTGGAATGTATCCAGATCGACTTTTCCGCCTTTTCAAGCCAGAATATATCCATATATCACAAAAAAATGGTCACCCCACATACACGCCAACAAAAGAACACAGTATTTTAAAAGGTGATTTACTGCATTATTCCTATTCTAGTTTTGCACATCAAATGGAAAAGCTTAATATTTATGCAACACGTGGTGCAAACTCCATGCGAGCCGAAGGAAAAAAAGGTGGATTAGGCAAGGCAATTTTTCATTCCTTTTGGCGTTTTTTTGCTATGTATATTATGAAAAAAGGTTTTTTAGATGGCAAAGCAGGTTTTATTAATGCTTCGCATATCGCTTTTTATACCTATTTAAAATATATCCGCGTTGATGAAGGCTCATGGGGACAACCCTATGTACAAAGTCTTACAGAATTAACCTCCAAAAATTCTAAAAAAGGAAAATAACATGAGTTCATTAAAATACCGTCGCGTTCTTTTAAAGCTAAGTGGTGAATCCTTAGCAGGTGAAAAAGGTTTTGGTATTGACCCAGAAACAGTTTCAAATATTTGTAAAGAAATTGCAGATGTCCACAATATGGGACTTGAAATTGTTCTTGTAATCGGTGGTGGTAATATTTTCCGAGGGCTTTCTTCTTCTGCTAAAGGAATGGAAAGAGCAACAGCTGATTATATGGGTATGCTTGCAACTATTATGAATGCAATGGCAGTACAAGAAGCTCTTGAAAAAATTGGCAAACCTACACGTGTTCTTTCTGCTATTGAAACCACAGAACTTTGCGAACCATACATTAGACGTAAAGGTCTTAGTCACTTAGAAAAAGGTCGTATTGTTATTTGTGCAGGTGGTACAGGCAATCCATATTTTACAACAGACACAGCAGCAGCATTACGTGCTATGGAACTTCGTTGTGAAGCTATTATTAAAGCCACAAGAGTTGACGGTATTTATGATAAAGATCCAGAAAAACACGCTGACGCTGTACGTTATGAAAATATCACCTACAAAGAAACTCTTGATAAAGAATTAAAAGTAATGGACGCAACTGCTATTACCTTAGCTCGTGAAAATAATATGCCCATTGTAGTTTGCAATATTATTGGTGGAAATATTAAACGTGTTATTTGTGGCGAAAACGCAGGAACAACTGTGACTAATTAGTTTTTATTTATTTTTTTAGGGGGAAAACTTTTGCAAAAGTTTTCCCCCTATTCCCTCTTTCAAAAACTTTTAATACAATAGGGTCTATTTCCAAATTACATATAATTAGAACGCTATTTTCTAATAATAAAAATAAAAGAGTTACAGTGTAATAGTATTAAAAATACTTATAATTATAATATGAAAACAAAGACTTTTTTATTAAAAAAATCTTCTACTCATACCCTAAAATAGGCAAATTTATTGAAACATATTTCAATAAATTTGCCTGATTGAGGGGGATTGGGGGAAATCATTTCCCCCAAAGAAAAAATAAAATAAAATTAATTTCGAAACACACCCTAATACAACATTCATTATTAATTATATACAAATTTAATCAAAAACAATTATACCTATTATACAAAAACTCATAAACCACATTTTGCACGCAAAATGTGGTTTAGTTTAAAACACTTTGAAAAAAAACTTTCTACTCATGCCCTAAAATCGGCAAATTTATTGAAACGTATTTCAATAAATTTGCCTGATTGAGGGGGATTGGGGGAAATCATTTCCCCCAAAAAAATAAAATAAGCTTATTTTAAAAATACTCCATAGTCAAAACACAATTTTTTATACTTAAAGAAAATAGTTTATTATACTTTTTTTTTATGCTATAAACACACAAGCCAATTAAGGAGATAATAATGGATAAAGATACACTTTTACTTGACACTGAAGAACGTATGGAAAAAGCTATTTCTGCATTAGAAAAAGAATTTACAAAACTCCGTACAGGTCGTGCTACAACCTCATTAGTTGATAATTTAAAAGTTGATTATTATGGTACAATGACCCCAGTCCAACAAATGGCAACTGTTGCAGCTCCTGATAGCAGAACTGTAACCATTCAACCATGGGACAAAGGTGCAATGTCACTTATTGAAAAAGCAATTATGAATTCCGATCTTGGGCTTACTCCACAAAACGATGGTAAAGTTATCCGTATTAGTATACCACCTCTTACAGAAGATCGCCGTAAAGAACTAGTAAAAGTATGTAAAAAATATACAGAAGATGCAAAAATTGCTATTCGTAACGTACGCCGTGATGCAAATGATGGTTTCAAAAAACTTGAAAAAGATAAAGTAATGAGTGAAGATGAACTCAAAAAAGCAATGGACGATATTCAAAAAGTAACAGATTCTTATGTTGCTAAAGCTGATCAAAAAGCACAAGCAAAAGAAAAAGAAATTATGGAAATATAATGAAAAAGGGCATGGTATTCCCCATGCCTTTTTTTAGGAAAATCAATGACTCTACCAAAACATATTGCCATTATTATGGATGGAAACGGAAGATGGGCAACAGAAAAAGGATTAAGCCGCAGCGAAGGACACCTTGCAGGAGCAAATACTGTTGAGCTTATCATAAAAGAATGTTTGCGTTATACCATTCCACATCTTTCCTTATACGCTTTTTCCACTGAAAATTGGAAAAGACCTAAAGAAGAAGTTACTTATTTATTTGAATTATTTTGTCAATTTGTAGAAAAAGAACTTCCTCTTATGCAAAAAGAAGGTATACGTTTTACAATGGTTGGAGATAAAACAAAATTACCTGAACCAGCACGTATTTCTTTAGAAAACGCTATTTCTCAAACAAAAGACGGAAAAAAATTAGAATTAACTCTTGCTATTAATTATTCTGGTACACAAGAACTCTTATATGCTAGCCGTCAAAGTGCAATAAAAATATTATCTGACCCTCAAAACTTACAAAAAATTCAAAGTATAGCACAAGATACAAATGCCTTAACTCAATATTTTACTACACTTTTTAATGAAGAAAATTATACAGAAGAACTTTTTCGTTCTTCTCTTTATCTTCCTGCACTGCCTGATCCTGATCTTATTATTAGAACTAGTGGAGAATTACGGTTAAGTAATTTTTATCTACTTCAAGCTGCATATTCTGAATTTTACTTTACCCAAACCTATTGGCCTGATTTTTCTCAAAAAGACTTTGAACAAGCATTGCAAGCATATTCTCAAAGAAAAAGACGTTTTGGAAAAATTGAAAAAAAAAGCAACCAATAAAAAAGGATAAGTTATGGCTGACACAAAAATTTCTGCAACAAAAACAAGAATTAAAACAGCACTTATTTTAGCCTGTATTCTATTTTTTGTTATTTATCTTGGTAAAACAGCTATTTTTTATTTTATTTGCCTTGTTTCTTTTTTAGCACAATGGGAATTTCTCTCGCTTTTTTTTAAAAATAAAAAAACAACACTAAAAATTTTCTATTGTTTTTTAGGAACTATTTCCATTTTATCCTATAAATATTTTCCAGATATTCCACAAATATTTTTTGTTGGATTAGTTGGATTTATTTCTACTTTTATTAGTTTAAAAAATTTCAACCATGATACAGCACAAGAAAATATGAAAACAGCAAGTATTCTTATGCTTTCTTTTATATATCTTCCTGTTGTTTTTGGATTTATGACAACATTTAGTCTTTCTCAGCAATTACTTGTTGCTCTTATTCCTATTGCTTCTGATACTTGTGCATATTTTGTTGGTATTAGCTTTGGCAAGCATAAAATTTGGCCTACTGTTAGCCCTAAAAAAAGTGTAGAAGGCTGTGCAGCAGGATTAATTGCAGCAATTATTGTTTTACTTATTTTTGCTTATCAATACCATATTGTTTATGCTTCATTCCCTACCTTAGTTCTCTTTGGGGCTTTACTTGGTATTTTAGCTCAACTAGGAGATTTTTTTGAATCAGCATTAAAAAGAACTGTTGATATAAAAGATTCTGGTTTTATTTTACCCGGTCATGGTGGCGTATTAGATAGAACTGACAGTCTTATTTTCACTATTGCTGGTTTTGAACTTTTTACTATTTTATTAAATTCATTATAAGCTATGGAATATATAAGTCCTTTATCATTAAATATACATTTTCCCAAACGTCTTGCACTCATGGGATCTACAGGAACTATTGGAACAAATGCATTAAAAATTATTCAACATAGTAAAAATTTTTTTGAAGTTTATGCCCTAGCAGGTGGAAAAAATATTGAAAAACTTGCAGAACAAGCCAATGAATTTGAACCTAAATTTTTAGCTATCCAATTTGAAGAAGACATAAAAAACTTAAAAAAACTTTTAAAACCTCATTATAAACCAGAAATACTCTCTGGTAAACAAGGATATAGTATTTTAAGTTCGCTACCTGATGTAGACATGGTTCTTTCTGCACAAGTCGGAGCTTCTGGAATTGACGCAACAATTTCAGCTGTCAATGCAGGCAAGCAAGTAGCTTTAGCCAATAAAGAATCTCTTGTTTTAGCAGGCAGTTACATTCGTCAATTAGCACAACAAAAAAATGCTACCATTATACCTGTTGATTCAGAACATTATGCTCTTTTTCAATGTTTAACCCCCCATAAAAACACAGAAAAAAATGTTAAAAAACTTATTTTAACAGCTTCTGGTGGACCTTTTCATGGAAAAGATAAAAATTTTTTAGAAAATGTTCAAGTAGAAGACGCGTTAAAACACCCAAACTGGAAAATGGGAGCAAAAATAACTATTGACTCTGCTACCCTTATGAATAAAGGCTTAGAAGTTATTGAAGCTTGCCATTTATATGGTATTCCTTTACAAGATATTGATGTATTAGTTCATCAACAATCTATTGTACATTCACTTGTTGCATGGAATGATGGCTCTATTACAGCACAACTAGCCGTACCAGATATGAAATTACCTATTTGTGCTGCATTTTCTTTTCCCAAAATGCTGACACAAGAAAATAATTGCCTAAAAGACCTTGACTTAACGCTACAAAGCCTTAGCTTTGATAGACCAAACAAAAAACTTTTTTCCTGTTTAGAATTAGCATATCAAGCTTTTAAGGATAATATTTGTATTGAACTAAATGCAGCTAATGAAATTGCAGTAGAACGCTTTTTACAAAAAAATCTTTCCTTTTTGCAAATTCCTATGCTTATAAGTGATATGCTTAATTTTGCAAAAGGCTTAAATACCATTAACCTTTCTAACTGCACTAAAGAAAGTGCATTAGCAATAATTTACGAACGCGATACGCTTATTCGTGAAAAAGCAAAAAAATGGAATAATTAAACGAAAACATTATGGAACTTATTAAAACAATTTTTTCTCATTTTGATTCTGCTCTTGCCATTATTTTAGTTTTAGGTGGACTTATTTTTTTCCATGAACTTGGACACTTTTTAGCTAACCGTGCAATGGGTATTGGTGTTGTAACTTTTTCTATTGGTATGGGGCCTCGTATTTGCTCTTTTAAAAAAGGAAAAACGACATATCAAATAGCCCTACTTCCCTTTGGTGGCTATGTTTCTGCTGTGGGTGAATATAGCAAAGAAGTTGAAGAACTTGGCTTTACGCAAGAAGAAGCCGTAAGTAATAGACCACCTTGGCAACGCATTATTTTGGCTTTTGCTGGTCCTTTTGCAAACCTTGTTATTGCATGGTTAATTTATACAGGACTTACTTTTTTCATAGGTCAAACAACACTCCTTCCACAAGTGGGAGTAATGTTAGATAACTCACCTGCCATTGAAGCTGGTTTACAAAAAGGTGATTTAATCCAAAAAATTAATGATAAAGAAATTTCTTCTTGGGAAGATGTTCCACAAATTATCAATAATTCCAATGGACAACCATTAAATCTTAGTATAGTACGTAATAATGAAACAATAGAAATACAAATTACTCCTAAAAAAATGCCACGAAAAAATATTTTTGGCGAAGAAGAAATAGCCTGGTTAGTTGGTATCCAACCACTTGGCACAGTTAAAACCCATGAAGTTGGTTTAACGCAATCCCTTATACAAGGTTATGAACAAACATGGCACATGATTAGTCTTACGTTTACAGGGTTGAAAAAAATGATAACAGGTGCTGTTTCTGCTGATTCAGTTGGCGGACCACTTCTTATTGGTGAAATGATTGCCGATCAAGCAAAAAATGGTATAGTTTCTGTATTGCTTCTTGCTGCTCTTATTAGTGTTAACTTAGGCTTATTAAACCTTTTGCCTATCCCTGTTCTTGATGGTGGGCTTATTTTCTTTTGTCTTATTGAAATAATTATTCGTAGACCAGTCCCAGAAAAAGTACAAGAACGGCTTATGCAAGTTGGAGCTATTTTCCTTATTGGATTAATGATTTTTGCAACCTTTAATGATATTATGCGTTGGTTTAAATAATAAAAAAGTAATCTTATAAATAATTAAGGGGAAAAACTTTTGAAAAAGTTTCTCCCCTTTCCCCTTACAAAACTTTTTAATACGATAAAAAAATTCTACAAGATCTTAAAAAAAATACTCATTCATTATACTAGTAACCATACCTTACCAATTATCTTATTATATAAACTAAATAAAAACCATAAGGGTAACATTTAACTTTTTATAAAAAGCAGGAAAAAATGGAAGAAATTATTCTTATATTAAATGCTTGTGAAAAACGCGTACAGTTTATTCTTATGGAAGATGAAACATTATTATTAGCAGAAGAAACAGAACCACAAAAAGGTGGAACAGACAACCTACTCTTATCTATACAAAATGCTTGCCAAAAAGTTTCTATTTCTCCAAAACAAATAAAAAAAATTGCAAGTGTGCAAGGTCCGGGTAATTTTATGGGAATACGATTAACTGCTACCATTGCAGCGGCACTTGCTCGTGCCAATCAAGCCTTACAAGCTGGTCTAAACTTTATGGAACTTCTTGCTTATAATTTTGTAGGAAAAGAGAATGAAAAAATCCATATTCTCACTCCTGCAACAAAAGACCTTGTACATTCCCAAGTTTTTACATATAATAGTACAATTCCTCATGCAGTATCAGAACTACAACTTATTCCATTTTCCCAAATCCCACACATATCATGTGATTATATTGCAGGCAGTGGCGTAAGAAACGATAAAATAAATAAAGCCTCATTACCTTTTTTTGTTTTACCCAAACAATTTGACGCCCCAAGTACCAATGCCCTTTGTGCATATATCAAAACTTGTCAATGGCAAAAAAACGATATTTCCCCTATATATCTAAAAGAATGTGACGCTATCCAAAACCTTAAACATATTGCCGAACAACAAGGCAGAGATCCCAACGAAACACGCCAAGAACTCGAAAAACTTTTAAAAGAATAATAAAAATAACGTATTTTTTTAGGGGGAAAACTTTTGAAAAAGTTTCTCCCCCTAAAACCCCCTTACAAAACTTTTTATTACAATATACTATAATAACATCTTAAGTTAACTAGGAGCTATCTCTAAATTATTTAGAATTACTTTAACATTAGGCTTATAAAATTTTGAGAAAAAAGATTTTCTACTCATACCCTAAAATAGGCAAATTTATTGAAACACATTTCAATAAATTTGCCTGATTGAGGGGGTATGGGGGAAATCATTTCCCCCATAAAAAAATATAAAAAAACAATTCCTAATTACTTTCTAATTCTTTAATCATTGCTAATAATTTATTTGCTTCATCATTTAATTGAACAACAGCAGAAGCTGCTTGTCCCATTGCTTGGGTTGTTTGACTAGAAACTCTATTAACTTCAAAAATACTTTTATTAATTTCTTCACTTGTAGCAGATTGTTGTTCACTTGCTGTTGCAATAGCGTGTACTTGATCAGAAGAATTTTCCACAGTTTCCACAATTTCATGAAGAGCTTGTCCTGATTGATGAGCAAGTTCTGTTGCTTCTTGAATTCTAGTTACAGCTAAATCAACACCTTCCATATTTTTTACTGTACTTTGTTGTATTGCCCGAATAGCAACATCAACATCATTTGTAGAAGACATAGTTTTTTCTGCAAGTTTTCTTACTTCATCAGCTACTACGGCAAAACCTCTGCCAGCTTCACCAGCACGAGCAGCTTCAATAGCAGCATTCAAAGCTAAAAGATTTGTTTGATCAGCAATATCAGAAATAACATTCATAATATTATTAATATTTTGTGCGTATTCATGTAAATTATTCATATCATCTTTTAATACAAGTGAAACATCATTTACAGTATTAATACTTTTTACGCATTTATCAACTATATCTTCGCCTAATTGAGCTTTCATTTTTGTATTTACAGATGAAGTTGAAGCATTACTTGCATTAATAGCAATCTCGTGAATTGTTGCATTCATTTCATTCATAGCAGTTGAGGATTCTTCCAAACGTTTTGCAGTAAGTGCACAACCATTATCAGCTTGTTCAATTTGTGCTGAAAGTTGAGAAGAAATTGAAAAAATAATATCTGCAACATCTTTTAACTTTCTTGCTGCTTCTAACTGCCCTTCTCTTCGACCTGATTCTGCTTTTAATGTTGCTTCTTGAGCAATTTTTGCAGCTTGTTTTGCTTCTTCCATTTGACTTTGTGCAATTTTTTGTTGTTTTTCTATTTCAATTTGATTAGTACGAAGAGTTTCCACCATTTTCTTTACTGCACTTTCAAGTTTGGTAATTTCATCATTACCAGAAACAACAACATTAACTTTAAGATTTCCAAGAGAGATTTGTTTTGTAATTTCAGCTATATTACTTAATGGTCTAACAATACTTCTTCCTAAGAAAAAAGCAAAAATACCCAATATAAGTATACCAATAATAGAAATTACTGTAACAAATTGTTGCTCTGCAGCAGACATTACGTTTATTTTTTCAGAAAAAAGTATACGCTCTTCTTCTACATTATCTAAATATACTCCTGTTCCAACATAAAAAGGAGTACCAGAAATTTTTTCTACATAATTTATTTTAGGCTGATCCCCTTTTTTAGGCTTAGGAAAAACAAGAGAAACAAAACCTTTTCCATCTTTTTCTGCTATCTTAGCCATTTCTCTTACATAATAAACCCCATTAATATCCTTATTATCACCAAGATCTTTTCCTTGCAATGCAGGGTTAGCTGTAAGAGCTATATTTATAGTTCCTTTATATGCATAAAAATATCCAGAATTATCATTTTCAAAACGAATATTATCAAGATATTGTCTAATGATTTTTATTTGTTCTTGTTCCTCTTTCCCTTTTACTGCTTCGCTTAAAAGAACAGCAACAGAATGTGTTGCTATTTGTAATTTATTTTTTTGACCTTCTTCTAAAGCTAATGCAATAGTATCTGTACTGTAATGTGAAATTTTTTCTGTACCATTTTTACTGATAAGTAATATACTGCAAAAAACAATAAAAGTAGCAAGCAAAGCAACACAAAACCGTAGGTTGAGAGAAACAGATCTCATATTCTACTCCTTAAATAATCATTACTAAATAATAATGATTATGAATAAAATCCTAATAATATAAAACCAATAAACACAAAATATTTGTAAACAAAATACACATAAAAAATATAAATGCAATAGCTTTATTACATCAAAAAAAGAATTTTTAGCATTAAAAATATATATCAAATTAAATAGGGTGGGTATCTAACTTATTTATAATTTTTTAATTATAAGCCAAGTGCGACAGTATTGAATAAAAAGGTAGCTCAATACAAAACCTGTATGTAGAAATATTTCTATTCTTATAGGCAATAAAAATACTTTTTTATTGACGAGATATAAATTTTCAATATACTAGTAACATATTATAAAATAACAGGAAATTAGTAATGACTTTTTTTGACGCAATAGAAATATGTTTATTTAGAAAATACTGCACATGGCGAGGAAGAGCTAGCCGATCTGAATATTGGTATTTTTTCCTCTTTTACGTATTACTACAAATAACTTGTACAATAATTACAAAAGAAAAAAATAGTACACTTTCATATATTATATCCTTCATTTTTTTTCTTCCCAATTTATCTGTTCTTATACGTCGCTTGCATGATTTAAATAAATCTGCCTTATGGGCTTTTACCTTTTTATTTCTTATTATATTTTATGTAATTTTTATAGATTTAATACCATCAACTTTTATAATTAC
Organism: Mailhella sp.; assembly: GCA_029258655.1. GTDB lineage: Bacteria > Desulfobacterota > Desulfovibrionia > Desulfovibrionales > Desulfovibrionaceae > Taurinivorans. The sequence goes on along the minus strand of JARHYD010000091.1, from coordinate 666 downwards.
AATTTGCAATTATGCTCTTTTACTTGGAGTTTTCTTATTTCTCTTATTTCTAACTCAAAAAGGTACACCTTTTGGAGAATATAATAAATATCAGGAAAACCTTATATAACTTTTTTAACTAAAATGTATTTCTAAATAAAAATATTTTTTTGGGGGAAATGATTTCCCCCAATCCCCCTCAATCAAATAAAGTTATTGAAATACATTTTAATAACTTTATTTGATTGAGGACATGAGTAAAACGTCTTTTTTCTAAAAAAGAAAAAAGTTATTTATTTTATCTATTGAATATAACTAGCTTTTAATATTACTATGATGTGTTTCTAAATTAATTTTTATTTTTCTTGTTTATATAATATTTTCTTATTTCTTATACTATTACATAGTATCACGTTTTATAAGTCTAATATGTTAAAAATAATTTAGAAATACCCTTAATTACATTTTCCTAAAATAATACAGATTGTTACTATAAAAAATACCACTTCTTTAATACATAAAAGAAGTGGTAATAAAATAAAAATATTAGTAAAAGAGAATTTTTTATAAAGAGGTTTCTCTTGTAAAATCACTAAATCCTAACATATTAGTTTTTATTATAAGAAATCAAGATCAGTTGCAGAATATCCATTTCCCATCATTAATTTTACATATTGAACACCACGC
>JARHYD010000056.1 GCA_029258655.1 Mailhella sp. | reverse complement strand
ATGTGGGGACAAGCTCCTTATTTTCCTGAAGATATATTAAATAGAAAATTGCGTGTACTTTTTGTTTTAAATTTAGATATTCATTCTAATTTAGAAGAACCCATAAAAATTAAGTATTGGAAATTTACTGATTAAGAAGTTTTGAATTAGGGTGTATTTCTAAATTAATTTTTTATTTTTCTTGTTTATATAAGATTTTCTTATTTATTCTACTATGATATAGTATCACGTTTTATAAGGGGGTTCACCCCTTTGATCTGAGCAGGGGGTAAGCTAACGGGGGAAATTCCCCCCTAGCGTTGCTGTTTATTTTCCTAAACCTCGTAAACTCGGTATAAGGGAAACGATTTTGTTGTCCTTTAGGTAGTAGGTCTCACCCCCGCTTTAGTCGTTGTGACGCAGGAAGCTACGGATAAAGACAGTAATTAGTTACGCGAAATTAATATACATAAGCCGTTGTCGCTATCTGCAAGGCTCATTCTTCGCCAACGCCTACCGCTGCACCCCCAAGCAATGCCCCCCAAGAGTTCTTTCTGGTACACATTCTTTCAGTAAGTCACTTCGCTCCTCGCTTTCAGAGAGTGAAACTTATTAGGTCAGTGACTTTATGAAAATATTTTTTATTTTATCAACCTAAATGTGTTAAAGTAATTCTAAATAATTTAGAAACACACCCTAATTATTTTTAAATTTATATTGCTTTAATTAATAGCTATATGTAAACTTAGTAATATGTATAAAAATTTTTGTTAATTTTGATAAAAAAGTTTGATAAAAAATAAAAATATTATTTTATAACAGTATGTTATTTTATTGTGAAAAATAGTATAAAAATAATTTTAATTTAATATGTTTTAAATGTCGACAATATAATAAAAATAATGTATATATAATGTCAGTGATTAATGGAGGTTTTTATGAAGAGAGTTGTACGAGTATTTATTATTGCGTTATTTTTCACAGTAATTTGTACTACTGTGGCATTTGCCAATATGACTATTAAATTAGCTCATCCTAATGTGCCTGCAACACCAATGGGGCAAGCTTATGAACTTTTTAAAAAAGACCTTGAAGAACGTTCAAATGGTTTTTTTAAAGTTAAAATTTTTGATAGTTCAAAGTTTGGAAACTTTGATGCTGTTGTGCAAGGTATAAGTATGGGGGTTCTACAAATGGGATCCGATGGAGCAGGAAATTTTTCTGTATTTAATGGAGATTTAATGCTTTTTGATATGCCATATTTATTTCCAAGTTATGAAAAATGTGATGTTGTTGCCGATGGAGAAATAGGTAAAAAGCTTTCTAAAACATTAATGAAAAATGGTATTATTGGATTAGGTTTTATTGATATTGGTTATAAGCAAATTTTTAGCAAACGCCCAGTTCGTAAATTAGAAGATGCAAAAAATTTAAAAATTCGTTCTACTCACTCCAAAGCACATATTGCAGTATTACAAGCTTTGGGTATGAACCCAACACCTATTGCTTGGGGTGAAGTATATACGACTTTGCAACAAGGAACAGTTGATGGCATTGAAATAGATTTAAACTTGGCTTATTTTAATAAATTCCATGAAATAGCAAAATATGTTACATTAAGTAGAACTGTGTATACACCACACATGGTTTTATTATCAGAACGTTTTTGGAAGAAATTAAATGAAGAGCAGCAAGGTTGGGTTTTGGAATCATTTAAAGTAATGCAAGCGTATGAGCGTAAATTAAATAGAGAAAATGAAGAAAAAATTATCAAAAAAATGCAGGAAATGGGGTGTGAAATTATAACTCTTTCTCCAGAAGAAGAACAACGCTGGAGAGATGCTTCACAAAAAGTATATGATCAATTTAAAGATACTATTGATCCAAAGTTAATTGAAGAAATAAGAGCTGCTGTGAAAGAGTAAAAATAAAGATTGTGGAGTGCTTATGAGTAATTTTATAAAAAATTTTGAAGCAAATTTATCAGCGTTATTATTAGGTGCAATGACAGTTATTATCATTACACAAATTATCTTTAGATATTTTATTTCTTATTCTTTATCATGGCCAGAAGAATTGGGACGTTTTTTATTTATTGCTGCAATTTATATTGGTTCAAGTTATGCAGAAAAAGAAGAAAAACATCTTGCTATCACTATATTGAGAACAAGTGCAGGGAAATGGTGTGAGCGTTTTATCCCAGTAATAGCACAAATAATTAATGTTATTTTTTGTATTCTTATTACTATTTGGGGTGTAATAATGGTTCAATTTATGTATAATACTGACCAATTAGCTCCTGCTGTACAAATTTCTATGTATATTGTTTATATTGTTGTTCCATTGGGATTTGCTTGTATGTCCATAAGAGCAATAGTTAATTTGATTAAATATATAAAAGTTGCATTTAATTCATAAAATAATGTGAGATAAGTATATGGAATTACCTATTATATTAGCAATTATTACACTTGTTGTCTGTTTGGTTTTAAGTGTGCCTATTGGTGTATCCATTGGTTCATGTGTTGCTGTTGCGATTATTTTTGGCGATTTACCTGTTGAATTTTTAATCCAAAAAATGTTTAGTTCTTTAGATTCATTTCCTTTATTAGCTGTACCATTTTTCATTTTAGCTGGTGAAATTATGCAAAAAGGAAGTATGGCTCAAGCATTACTAAATATTTCACGTTGTTTAGTTGGGCATATTACTGGCGGTATGGCTCATGTTTCAATTTTAACTTGTATGTTTTATGGTGCATTAAGTGGATCAAGTCCTGCCACAGTTGCTGCTGTTGGTGGTATTATGATTCCAGCTATGAAAGAAGATGGATATCCTGATGATTTTGCCACAGCTGTAAATACTTCTGCTGGTTGTTTAGGGGTAATGATTCCACCTTCTGTTCCACTTATTATTTATGGAACAACTGCAAACGTTTCCGTTGGTGATTTATTTATTGCTGGTATTATTCCTGGTATTTTCATTGGTATTTTGTTAATGCTTATTAGTTGGTATTTAGCAAAAAAACGTAATTATAATAGTGTAATAGAAAGAGCAACTTGCCGTGATACTTTTAATGCATTTAATGAAGCAAAATATGCATTATTAGTTCCACTTATTGTTTTAGGTGGTATTTATGGTGGTATAACTACTCCAACAGAAGCTGGTGCGATCGCTGCCGTTTATGCATTTTTTGTAGAATGTTTTGTGTTAAAAACATTAACATTCAAAAGAATTATTGAAATTTTTAAAAGTGCTGCATTAACAAATGCGTCTATTTTTATTGTTGTAGCAACAGCAACAGCTTTTGGACAATTATTAATGATATATTCTGTGCCTGATTTATTAGTTGAAGCATTATCTGGACTTGTAAGTAATAAGTATGTATTGCTATTTGTTGTTTTAATTTTCCTTCTTGTGATGGGTACTTTTATGGACGCATTAGCAAATATTCTTATTCTTACCCCACTTCTTCAACCTTTATTACACGCAGCAGGTGTTGATATGACTCATTTTGGTATTATTATGATTGTTGCTTGTGCTATGGGCTTTTTAACTCCTCCTGTTGGTGTTAACTTATTTGTTGGTTGTGGTATTTCTGGTATGAGTATTGAACGTCTTAGTTGGGCTGTTATGCCATTTTTAGGTGTAATGGTTATAGGATTACTATTGTTAACTTATATTCCCACAATTTCTTTAATGCTTTTATAGGAAAAAATAGGAAAAAAAATGAAGTATAGCGAATTAAAATTACAACAAGCAAAAATAGGGTTAGTTGGACATATTGGTATTGGACATATTCATAGCCATTCTGGTTTTGTACAAGATGATTCTATGGGATTTGCTATGTTGGTTCGTATACTTCAAGAATGTAAATATTTTAATACAATAATTGAAAAAATTAATGTTGTTGATGATTGTATTGAAATTTGGCTCCAAAGTGGTGGAATTGGAAAGGCAAATGTGGCTCGTGGTATTTGTTTTTGCGATAAAGAACTTTTGCATAGAGCAGAACAAAAGTCTTTTCTTTCCCCACAATTTTTATCTTCTTATTTGTTTGGAAAAATTTATGGTCAAGGTATTTCAGAAGTAGCAACAGCAGTAAGTTTAGCTTATGCTAAAGCAATTTTAGATACAATTAGAAAAATATGGCCAGAAACAATTTATGATAAAGATAATGTACCGAGTAGTGCAGGGGAATTTTTAGGGGGAAATTTAAGTATTGATGGAACTGTTATTGCTTGGTTATTAACAATTAATGCAAGTAATGGAGGTTTAGCTCCTAATGAAGATGCAGAAGGAAATGTACCAATAGGAAATAAGGGTATTCTTATGCAAAAATTGGGATTAACCACATTGCCAACTATAATTTTTGAAAGCAAAGCATATATTCCAAGTCAAAAAAATTTGGTTTTTACTGATTGTTTTAATGTACGTTGGAATAAAGAAAGTGATAATAATATAGTGGGAAAAGCTCTTATTGAAGCACTTTCTTCTTTAAACTTACCTTATGTTTATTCTGATATAGCCTATCCAAGAAATGACGATTCATTAGAAAAAGAAGTTTTTCGTGTAGCAGATAAAATTATTATGTTAGGCGAACAGTACAAAAAAAGCCAAACTTCTGAAGAACGTATTAAACTTGCTCATGCATTAGCAATAGTTGTGTCAGAAGAACTTGGTGGAAGCATTTTTATGAGTAATAAAATTTTTAAACTTTTTGCAGGTGGAGGAATTCTACCTGGTTTATGTGCTGTTTTGTCTTATTGTTCTTCACAAGAAACTATGCAAAAAGAAGGACAAGTAATTTATACTCAAGAAGAAGTTGAACAAGTTCTTGCTATTGTACCTAACGCTATTACTTATATTATGGATAATTATACAATGGCATTAACAGAAATTCAAACAAAAAAAATCAATCATTCTCCAGAAGAATTATTGCAAATGATTTCATAATATAGAATAAAGTGTGTTTTCAAATTACTTATAAGTATTACTTCGCTCTCTAATAATAAAAATAAAATAAGATTAATTTAGAAACACACTATAATAACTAAATTTTTTTATGGGGAATACATTAAAAACGTTTTCCCCATTTTATTTGTTAATACTATATTTTTTACAGTTAAAATTAATTTAAAAAAAATAAATAATACAAAAAGAGCTTATTATATTATTATTGAAGATACGCTATTAAAATTACTCAAAATAAGCTCTTGTTATGGTTTTACTTCTGTTTTATAGTTTGTAACAGTTATCTAATAGTGTTATAGTAATTCTTTAATATGATGATTATCCATGATCTTTGGTATAATCATAAAAATATGTTTGTAAGAATTATTTATTAACTTTGATGAGGTATATATGCAAACTGTTGGATTTATTGGTTGTGGAAATATGGGATCTGCTATTATTCAAGGCATTAGTAAAACGCAAAGTTTTAAGGTAGCAGGTTATGATCATAATGCATATAAGTTAGAGAAATTACAGAAAGAATGTAATTTAAGTATTTGTCAAAATGAGGAAGAACTTGTAAAGCTATCGGATATAATAGTTCTTGCTGTAAAACCTTATACTGTTCAAGATTTAGTAAATAAAATTTCTTTATATCTTAATAAAGAAAAAATTCTTTGTTCTATTGCAGCGGGAATATCTTTAGAAACAATAAAACAAGCAAGTTCTTCTATATGTCCTGTTGCTATTGCAATGCCAAATACTCCTGCAATGGTAGGAGAGGCGTGTACAGCACTTTGTTTTGATGATATTATGTTGAATATTAATCAAAAAAATCTTATTCAAAAAATTTTTGATGCTGTGGGTACAACAGTTATTTTACCAGAAACTTCATTTCCAGAATTTTCTGCATTAATAGGCAGTGGTCCTGCTTTTGTTTTTTATATGTTAGAAGCAATGTTGGAATCTGCTATTCGTTTAGGTTTTCGTTATGATGATGCAAAAAAATTATTAGATCAACTTTTTGTAGGAAGTGCAAGGTTAGCACAAGAACAAACAGAAGTTGATCATGCACGGTTACGACTAAATGTTTGTTCACCAAAGGGAACAACTATTGTAGGTATGAATACCTTAGATAAAAATGCTGTACGAGGAGCAATTATTGAAGCAATTCTTGCTACTTATGATAGAAATTTAGAACTTATTAAAAAAAATAATTAGGAGTTGATATGCAAATGGATAATCAATTAGCTTTTTTTTCTCATGTTGTAAGTAATGATTTTGCGATTCTGGTTGCTCTTCTAAATAAAAAAAAGAATGGTGAAGATAAAAAAGAAAGCAATCTTTTAACTTCTCGTAATTATAAATGTTATGCACCTGATCATCACCAATACGCAGAAGAAATTGCACTTGAATGTGTGCGTCAAAGTGGTTTTGCAAATTATGAAGAAATGCTAAAACATATTGCAAAGATTTTAAATGTTACTGGTGAAACAATAGAAGAAATAGAACATAATATTATTTTTGCAATAATGGCTTTACCTACGCAAAATTACACTCAAGAAGATTTTATTCGCTTAGCTATTGAGCTTAGACTTGATCCTACTGAATACTCTTTTTTAGGTATAAAAAATGCTTTATTAGAAAAATTTAAAAAAAATGAAATGCTTCCTTTTTATCAAATTGCTATGCTTATAAACGCAATGGTCTTAAGATATTTTGAAGAAAATCCTTGCCAAGATTCTGCATTATATTCATCTTCTTTGATTGAACTTAGAAGTGTTGAAAAGTTTGCAAATTTTAATCTATTCAAACAAAGTAATTTTGCAGAATTTTCTGAAAAAGAGATTTTTTGTACAGCATTAGTGTTAGCAATTATTGCATTGCATAAAAAAGATATTGTTTTTTATGGGCGTTCTGGGGATTCAAAAGCAGAATTAATACGTAAATTAAAACGTTTTACCGTGCTTTTAAATACTGTTCCTCAATTTACTAAAAGCTCAAACATAGATGTAATACAAGCCATTTATGCTTTTAGTGTTGTATATTTAGGTCGTTATCAAATGCCAATGCCACGTAAAATGGCTTGTGAAATGCTTTTTGCTACTCAGTTTGAAAAATTTTCAGATCAGGAACAAAATGCATTAGTAGAGGCAGAAAAAACAACTGAAAATTTAGAAAATCTAACAAAAAAATTGTTAGCAAATGGAGTAACAAAAGACCAAATGCAAGACTTAATTGGTGTTTTAGCTCTTTCAAAAAATAAATTAATAAAAATTGAAAATATTTTTATTGAATGGTCTGTAAAACTAGGGTTAAGATAATAAGATATAAATTAGGGTATGTTTTTAGATTATTTAGAATTATTTTAACATATTAGACTTATAAAAAATATTTTTATAAAGTCATTGATCTAATAAGTTTTACTCTCTGGAAGTGATTTGCTGAAAGAGTGTGCACCAGAGAGAACTCTTGGGGGCATTGCTTGGGGATGCAACGGTAGCCGTTAGCGAAGAATGAGCTTTACGGATAGCGACAGCGGTTTATGTATATTAATTTAGCGTAACTAATTGCTGTCGTTATCCGTAGTTTTCTGTGTCACAACGGATAATGCAGAGGTGAGAGCTATTATACAAAGGACGACGAAGTCGTTTCTTTTATACCGAGTTTACAAAATTTAGGGAAATAGATAGCAACGCTAGGGGGGATTTCTCTCCGTTAGTTTACCCCCTGCTTAGGTTAACGGGGTGAAACTCCTTATAAAATTTGATACTATGTAATAGTATAATAAATAAGAAAATGTTATATAAACAAGAAAAATAAAAATTAATTTGGAAATACACCCTATTAGAGAATAAAGTTTAATAATTATAAATAATTTGGAAATATACCCCGTTAAGAGTTTTTTGATTCAATTCTGATAATTTACTTGTTGCAGTAGATGTAAATTTATTAAAAAAAATTCAATAATTTTTTTATCTTATATTTACTTAATCTATTGAATTTCATTATAATTAGCTATAATCTTAGAAAAGATAATGTTTAAGAGCCATATAAAAATGTTGATTAAATATTTTATAAAAATAATGGAAAATAAAAAATTAGTTAAAATATGCAGTATATTCGCCTACTAAATGTTGTGAAAGCAAGTTCATTAGGTAGGTAATTGAAGGTTGCTCTATTGTGTTATTATGTGTTTTAGGATAGAAAATAGGATAATCGCGTAAAAAGCCTAATGTTGCATTAATAATTAAAAATGCACTTAATCGTGCTTTCATAGGATTAGCATTATTGGTTGCTTTGTTAATAATTTTTTC
>JARHYD010000157.1 GCA_029258655.1 Mailhella sp. | reverse complement strand
CCTAGCTCTCACCCCCGCTTTAGCCGTTGTGACGCAGGAAGCTACGGATAAAGACAGTAATTAGTTACGCAAAATTAAGTTACATAAATCACTGTCGCTATCCGTAAGGCTCATTCTTCGCCAACGGCTACCGCTGCACCCCCAAGCAATGCCCCCAAGAGTTCTTTCTGAAACACACTCTTTCAGCAAGTCGCTTTGCTCCTCGCTTCCAGAGAGTGAAACTTATTAAGTCAGTGACTTTATAAAATATTTTTTGTTTTATAAGTCTAATATATTAAAAGAATTATAAATAATTTGAAAACAGACCCTAAATAACTTTTTTATTTTTGAGAAAAAAGATTTTCTACTCATACCCTAAAAGAGGCAAATTTATTGAAACATATTTCAATAAATTTGCCTGCTAGAGGGGGTTGGGGGAAATCATTTCCCCCATAAAAAAGAAAAGAAGATTAATTTAATACAAAAAAAGCAACATACATTATGTTGCTTTTTTTGTTCCTAATAATCTCTAAAAAAATAGAGAAAAATTTTAATCATCTAAACTATAATGAACTGGAATAATAATTTTTATTGCTGATGTTGCCCCAACAGAAAATCCAACAAGTTCATTTCCTAATCGTTTGCAAGCATTATCTAACACACTTTTACCAGAGCTTTTATTTAAGCTTGTAGCAATAACTTTTCCATTATTATCAATTTGCACTAAAAGCTCACAAGTACCTTCAGCTCCAGATCTTCTTGCTTGTCTAGGATAACTTTTCTTTTTTTCAATTTGTTGTAAAAGCATAGCCAAAATTTGACTTTTACGAGCATTATCTGGCTTTGAGTTACCAACAGCTTTAGGTACAGCAACTTGACTTTGCGAAGTAACACCTTCAACAGCCTTTGTTTGTTGAGGTGCTTGCTGCATTTTTGGCGGAGTTTTTTGAACTACTTTCTTTTTTATAGGTTTAGGTGGTTCTTTTTTTATTACTTTAGGTTCTGGAGGTTTTACTTTTGGTTTTTCCACAACTTTTTCAACGGGCTTTACTTCTTTTGGAATGGTAAAATCAGAATCTTCTGTAACAATTTTTTCAAAATTTTCTTTTTTTACTTCTTTGGCAATAGGAGGAGTATAGGTACGCATAACAAGCTGTATTTTGCGTTGTCCAACTGGCAAAGAAATGGTTTTTTCTTGAGAAAAAAACGACATAAAAAAAATAAAAAAAAGTACACTACTCATTCCACAAAGAGCAAAATTACGACTTTTTTTATCAACGTGTTCACCATAAACACGCCAAAATAAAAAAGGATATTGTGGATTATTGAGCCGTCTTTGACTGTTGAGTACTGATGACAAAGCGTCCCTCCTTTTTTACTTTTGCCACGTCAACAACTTTTACAAATGAATCAAAAGGCGCTTTTTGATCAACATATAAATTAAGTAAAGCTTCTGGTCTTTCATCAAGCACAGCTTCAATTTCTGTTACTTCTATCTGTCTACCTTCATAATGCATTGAACCATCAGCTTTAATGGAAATTACTTGTTCTTTATTTGTACTACTAGTAGAAGATGTTTCAGCACTAGGTAAAATAATATCAAGAACAGGTCTACTAAAAGTTGTTGTCATAATGAAAAAGATGAGTAACATAAAAATAACGTCAATAAGAGGCGTTAAATCAACGTTTGGTTCTTCTTCTAACTCATGCATGGAGTTCCTCACAAGAACATTTTTTATTTTTGATTTTTTCTAAAGCACGATAACTATGTTCAACTGCAACAATATGGAAACCTTTAAAACGTAAGATAAGGAAATAATAAACCATAAGAGAAGGAATAGAAACGCAAAGTCCCATAATTGTAGTAATAAGAGCTTCCCAAATACCAGTTGCAAGCATAGCTGCATCAGGAGCTACATTTTGTCCAATGGTTTGGAAAACTGTAACCATACCAAAAATAGTGCCAAGCAAACCGAGCATAGGACTCATAACAGAAATAAGACGCAAATAAGAAATTTCTCGTGTTATTTGTTCAAAATTTCTATGGAATAAGTACGCTACTTCTGCTCTAATATCTTCAGAGTGATTTGAATGAGTTTGTACAATATCACGAACAATACAAGCAAGTGGATTTCTTTGACATTTACATAATGCTTCATCGCTAAATTCACGTTGTTCAATGTCTGGATAAGTCCGTCTAAAATCACGCCAAACAATAAATAAAAAGAAATAACTTTTTAAAGCAAAATAGATAGCTGCACAAGCTACTAAAACAAGCACACAACCAGCTGGCCCAATAGCTTTATAGATGCCTGCAATATCGTACATTATTAAACCTCTGCTTGAATATCTATAACTTTTGTAAGCATAGAACGAATAAATTGTTTAACATTTTCAAGATCTTGATCATTAGGATGTTTTTTAGCTTCCTCAATACGAGCCTTGCGTTCTTCAGTCATTAGGTGACCACCAGCATTAGGCATTTTAGCCATAGCTTGTAAGAGTTTTGGATCAACTTTACCTTGACAAAGCCAAGAACCAAGAACAATATTTCCTCTATCTTTTACAAGAGCTTCACCATTTGCCATACTTTCTTTAGCATGATCAGAATCAGGATAAGCACCTAATGTACCAAAAAGAATGATTTTTGAATTTTCTAAACTTTCAAGCCACTTACAAGTTTTATTATCAGGTCTACCTCTATCTACCCAATACCCAACAGCCACAAGATCATAATCTGCTGGATTTGGGGCATTTTCAATAGCAAAAATATCTGCATTTGGCATAACTTCTGCAACTGCTTCTGCTACCATTTTAGTATTTCCAGTTAATGTAGAATAAATAACCAATGATTTCATATTATTTCCTTTATGATAATATCTATTTTTTGGAGGAAATTAATTTCCTCCAATTTATAGTATATAAACTAATTTATTTTAATTCTTCTTTAATTTTAAAAAATGCTTCACGAGCAGAAGGGATTAATACTTTTTTCTCTCTGCCCACATAGATAGCAAAAGCAACACTACCATCTTCAGCAAAGAATTGTACGGAATGACTTTCTAAGCCCATGAAAGGAATAGATAAAAAAGCAATATGTGCAATAGCATCAGCTTTAATATGTCCACCTAAAGGATTTTCACCCATAAGATTATAATATCCATGCCCTTCTTTACCTTGAGGAATAGTACACTTTATTTCAATAACGTGTCCTGCGTGTTGCACAATAAAAGTTGCTTTTTCCCAAGTTGTAAGATTATCCCAAACTTTTGCAAAATTACTTCCACTTGTAAGACTGCACATTTCATAAGGTAAAACTTCTGCAATTTCTTTTTCAGTTACACCAAATTGAGCAGCTAAGGAAGCAAGCATAATAGGCTTTTTTTCTTCCAAAACTTTTTGTACTTTTTGTGATAATTCTTGATTTGACATACTCATCTCTTTTTATATTTTTTTCATTAACCTTTTATAATTAGGTATAAAACAAGCTATTATTTTCCTATCATTCATAATAATTTGTTTTATACTAATAAAAAGTAATTTTATTTTTTTACCAAAGGCAAACGCAAAGCTCTTGTACATGAACGTTTCATAAGCTCAAGATCATGGGTAATAACTAAAACAGCCGCTCCACGTTCTGCAAGTAATTGCAAAGCATGGGCAATACGTTTCATATTACCACCATCAAGACCACTTGTAGGCTCATCTAAAATTAAAACATGAGGTTTCTTAGCAAAAGCACAAGCAATAACTAAGCGTTGTTTTTCTCCACCTGATAAGGATTGTGGGTGACGTATTCTAAGATGTTCTAAACCAAAAAGTTCTAATAACTCAGTAATTTCTTGTATTCTTTTTTGTTTTAATTGATCTTTTTTAAGAGTTTTATCTTTTTTACCTTCTGCCAAAGAAAGACAAACATCTATTTCTTGCTCAACAGTTTTCATGTGTAATTGATGATCTGCATTTTGCAAAACAATACCAACACATTTTAATAAATCTTTTGCATTACATTCTTTATTTTCAATAAAAAATGTACCACTATTTGCTTTATTTAATCCTGTCATTAATCTTGCTAGCGTTGTTTTTCCTGTTCCATTATCCCCTATAAGAGCCGTAACCCCTTTATTTAATGCAACTGTTGCTTGAGAAAAAATAGGTTTTTGCCCTTTATACGCAAAAGTTAAATTTTCAGAATAAAATTCTGCACTATCTTTTTCAAGATCAGAACAATCTGGTAAGCTTTGTCGAACATCTTCCACATCACTATCACGAAGATTACATTCTTGACGTATATTTTCATCATCTAACAGAAAAAAATCGCCACGAGCAAAAATTTCGCCATCTTTCATAATAACAACATGGTCAGCAATACCTTTTAACCAATACAATCTATGATCAACTACTAAAATAGCTAAACCTTGTTGTTTTAATTCAAGTAAACGTTCTGCTAAATCAAGAGTAGATTCTGGGTCAAGGTTTGCTGTGGGTTCATCTAAAACCAAAATTTTTGGTTCTTGACTCATAATAGAAGCAAGACCTACTTTTTGCTTTTGTCCCTCTGATAATTCATGAATAGATTGTCCTAAGATGTGAGAAATACCAAAACTCTGTGCAGCAGTATTAATTTTTTCTCGTGTAATTTGTGAAGGTAAGCCTCGCCATTCATGGACAAAAGCAAGCTCATCTTCAACACCTAAAGCAAAAAATTGTTGTTCTGGATCTTGGAATAATGTACCAACAATAGTTGACATATCTTTCAAAGGAAGTTCTAAGGTACTTTTATTTTCAACAAAAACAGAACCTTCTAATTTCCCTTTAAACCAACTTGGGCATAAGCCATTAGCTAAACGCATGAGGGTACTTTTTCCGCAACCACTTTGCCCAGAAACAAGAACAATTTCCCCTGCTTTTACTTGCAAATCAATATTTTTAACTGCTGGTTTTTCAGAAAAAGGATAAGTATAAGTAACATTTTCAAAACGTATCATAAAAACCTCTTAAACCATTCCACCAGCTGGAATTGTTCCCCACATAAAATGGTATGTAAGAGCTATTGCACTAACAAGTACAGCAAGGAGTAAAAGAATAGTATCTTTATTTGTCCACGCTGTATCTCTAAAAGGAACAAAACGACTATTAGCGTCCAAACCTTTTAATTCTGCTGCCATGCCAAGTTCTTCGGAAGTCCGTAAAGAACGAAATAAAAGAGGAGTAAACATAAGTCGAAGCATCATAAGAGGGTGACGACACATTTCACCAAAGCTTAGATTATATCCACGTATTTTTAATGTTTCTGAAACTTGTTTTATGTCATTCATAAAAGTAGGAATAAACCGAATCATAACAGCACCTGGAATATAAATACAAAAAGGCAAACGCAAACTTTTTAATGCTGTTAAAAGAGCCTGTATTCTACACGTAAGAGCCAAAGGCAATACTACGTTTAACATAACAATTCCACGTAAAAATGGAACTAAAACACCATTTATAGAAAAAGGCATGGAAGGTAATAAAAGAGAAAAACCATACGTAAAAAGACTAGCAATTACAATCATAATTGCCATAAAAACATACGCAATAAAAACTGCTTTATATCGACGAATAGAAAGAGCATACAAAAAAGAAGTTACAAATAAAATTATTTGCCCCTCAATGGAAGAAATAATAATTGTAACAATAGACGCTAAAAAACTTACAGCCATTCTAGCCCGTACATCAATTTCTGGTATATCTTTTAAATCGTCCGAAGTTTTAGTATCGTATAATGCCTGCATGACGAAGTTCCTTTACAGCTTTAACACCAGTAAAAAGTCCACCAACGGAACCAATATATCCAATAACAATAATAGGAATAATCATAATAACCATAGCTGGATTTTCACGCATAAAAATCCATGATAAACCTAATGATAACGATTTTGAAACAATATCAAAAATAGCAGCACCCAAAACTTTATTCCAAACACTTTCACTTTCACGTTTTGGATACATAGCACATTCTGCAACTAAGGCAGCAATCAATAAAGGAGGTAATAAAGTAACGCTAGCACCAAGCAACAGCATACTCACAATAATATTAATAATCGTAAATAAAAATAATGTACCAATTTTATTTACACGACAAAGCATAACAACAAGAAGCATTGTAAAAATAAGATTTTTTCCCATTAAACTAATGGGATTCATTCCGCCTCCAGCAAGAGCTACTAAAAGTGTCGTTACTTTTGAAGCAGCTGCAAACACCCCTATCACAACTAAATCTTGTGCTGAAAAACGGTTAAAAGGTGAAGTCATATATTCTCCAATTTCCCCTTATTGGGGGTGAGGGAGAAAATATGCTCCCTCACAATTTATGATTTAGAAATTCATATTCAACTTAAGATTGAAGTGAACTCCTGGTTCTATCATTGCATTAGTATACTTATATTCTTTATCAAAAATATTTAATACTTCTGCCATTACATTATATTGTTTTTCTTTACCAAAATCAACGCCCATTGCAAAGTTTGCAGTTGTAAATCCACCAATATGATAATCGTTATTATGTCCAGCACTTTGATAATCAGTAGAAGATTGGCTTCTTGCATAAAGGTCTGCATTCAAATCAACATTTTCATTAATGGCTTTTACAAAACGAAGACCATAACGACCTACCCATGTAGGAGTTGCAGTATCATAAGTTGTAAAACCTTCTCCATCATCAAACTCACGTTTCATCCATGTTACTGTGGTATAAGGAGTAAATGTTGCAAAGTTTGTTACAAAATCATGACTAAAGGTAAGTTCTGAACCAAATGTTGTTGCACTTGATACGTTTTGGTAACTAAAGGTATTTGTTTTACTATCAGTTAAAATTGTAGCAATATAATCATCTGATGAAGCATAGAAGAATGCAATATCAAAATTTGTTACACCATTATTCCATCTTGCACCAATTTCATAGTTATTAGATTTTTCTGGATCAAGATTAGGGTTACCTATTAACATACCCCCACCCATAGCAGAACCAATATATTGTTCTGTTAAGTTTGGTACACGGAAACCTTGAGCCCATGTAGCACGAAGAGCTAAGTTTTCAATACCAGTCCATACTAAACCAATATTAAATACTGGACGGGAATTTGAAGCTGATCCTGGAATTGCTCCACCAGAACGCTCACCTTTATAAATAGTTGGAGGTATCATTGGCAATGGAGGTTTTACCATACCGAATTTATATTCATCACCACGAGTTAATTCTGTTTTTACGTGTGTCCAACGAACCCCATAACTTAATGTAAAATCATAAGGCAAATAACTTTCCATTGAAGCAAATAAGGAATGGGTTAATTGATTACCATCATAATATTTATGGGTATGGGTATCAACAACCATACTTGTTGGTCCCATCATTGTAAAATTCAACTGGTTATTAACTCCAGAATCACCAAAAGACTCTAATTTATCATAGGTTACATCATAACCTGTAATAAGATAATGATTTTCCCCTAAACTCCAATCTGCTTGAATAGAAAATCCTTCTGTGGTTACAGTATTATTGGATAAGTTATTAATAATAGCATGACTATCTTTTGTAAGAGTAATAGGTCTGCCATTATACTCCATTTTATCGCCTTTATGATAATAGTTACCAATAAAGTTACGCATATTTTTTTCAGAACGTTGATGATATGCGTCCACACGAACACGAGCTAAGTAATCAGTTAACTCTTTTAATTCTACAAAAGCAGCATATTTTTGGCGATTCCAATCTGGTACTTGCACAAGAAAATCTGTATTAGGATCTAAAGACATTTCCATATCTGTACTATTAAAATTACCTTTAAAGTAATCTATTGATCCACCAACAACCATGTGTTCATTAATTTCTTTACTTAAGAAACCACTAAAATCTTTTTGACGGAAATCTGTATTATCAAATTTTCCAAGAGGAGTATCAATATCATCATGATCAGCATAAGAACCTGATAAACGATATTCCCAACCATTTTTTGCACCAGATACAGATAAACCTTCTGTGAAACCACGTGATGCACCATTATATTCTACAAAAGCATTACCTTCTAAAGCTTTTTTACCACCTTTTTTGGTAATAATATTAACCACACCACCAATAGCATCAGAACCATATAATACTGATGCAGGCCCTTTAATAACTTCAACACGTTCAATACGGGAAGGGTCAATAAGGATAGGAGCACCTGACATAGATTTATGTTCAGAAATTTTTTGTCCGTCAATTAAAATCAATGTTCTAAATGCATTCTCCCCACGAATAGAAAGACGTTTCAAACCTTGAGAACCATCGCTTTGAATTTGTACACCAGGAACATCTTGCAATAATTCCCCAACAGTTCTTGCTCCAGAACGTTTTATATCTTCAGAAGTCATTACCGTAACACTCATAGGAACATCTTGAAGTTCCTTTTCAATACGTGTTGCAGTTACGTAAACATTACCTGATTTTACAGTTTCTTCTGCCTTTACTGCTGGAGCAGAAATAAACACACCACTCATAAGCAAAAGAGCAAATTTTATTGCAGTCTTACTTAACTTTTTCATAACTAACCTTTTACATTTTTAATGTATTTACATTATTTCTTTATGATTATTACAAATCATAAAGCCCCTGACCCTACAAAAGCCATATTATTTTACTTCTAAAAAGTGCTTAATAAAATCTTGTAATAAATGTGATAAATTCACTTGCCAGAATTGACCTGCCAAAGTAAGCACCATTACTTGCCCTCTCATTTCAATAAGCCCAGCTCTTTGCCATTGCTCTAAAAGAGGTTGTAATGGGGCTAATAATGCAAGATTATAAACTTTTTCAAGTTTAACAAAATCTACCCAACCTTGCTCCATTGATTCTGCCACATGACGGAAGAAATGAAAACGAGCATTAGGTTCTGTTAAACTCATAATTGGCTTTTTGCCTTCATTAACTAACTCTATCCATTTAGCATAGTTAGGTTGATTTATATAGAACCAACCAGCAAAGTTACCACCAGCACCTGGACCAAAAGCTAAACAATTTGCCCTACCTTTTACTTTTAAGTTATAAAGGTTTCTTTCTCTTGTTGTTCTTGCCCAGTGTGTTAGTGATAAACGACGATAAAAAGCATTTTGTAATTTTTCTACACCAGCTTTAAACATCGCTGATTGCATTGGAACATCAGCACAAGGTTCGATTTTTCCTTCTTTAATTGCTTTTCCTAATGGGGTTTGACCATATACATTTAATTGATAGCAATCCATACCATCTAAATCTAATGACATTGCTGCTTCAATATCTTCAAGCCAAACGTCCATTGTTTGCATTGGAAATCCAAAAATAAGGTCTACTATAACCGCTGCTTGACGATAACTCATCAAAAGCTCAAGGCGACGCATAACATTTTCTTTATCTGCTAAACGTGCCATTGCTTGACGCACTTTTGTATTAAAACTCTGTACTCCAAGTGAAAAACGGTTTGCTCCGCCTTCAAAGCAAGCTTCCATTTTATCTTGTCCAAAGTTGTAAAGTCGACCTTCAATGGTAATTTCACAATCATTAGCAAGTGGTAAATGTTTTTTTACTGCTTTGATTAAGCGTTCTAAATCCTGTGCCTCTAAAGAAGTTGGCGTACCACCACCAAAATACACAGCATGAACAGGATCAATTTGCATTGCCCTTTTCCCGTCCCAAAGTTCTAACTCTTTGATCAAGGTGTCTGTATACTTGGCACTCTCTTCTTTACTATATCCTCTATTATAAAATCCACAATAAAGACAGTGTGTTTCACAAAAAGGAACATGAATATATGCAACACTATCATTCTTTCTTGGCTCATCTAAAACTCGAGCCATTACTTCATCAATTTTTTCAGCTGGCACTGCTCCACTACTAATACCAGGATGAACTGCTATCTTCCCATCAAAAGCTCTTGAAAGTGGATCTACACCTTCTTTTGCAAAATACTTTTCAATACTCCATTCCTCAGAATGAGGGTGAGCAGCATGATTTGAATTATTCATCATCTCTCTTCTCTGTTATTCTGTATTATTTAATTTTACGGACGTAACAATATCCTAAACGGATTTATATAAAATGAAAATGAATGTCAAGTTAAATTTATATATTTTTCTTTTTTATATAAAGAAAATTTTAACACACTATCACGACTAATAACAGTATAATATATTAATATTATTAATTTTTTATTAAATCAACAAAATAAATAAATTATCAAGAAAATTTATTTCTATTTTATAATTATCAAAAATAAAAGTCAGTTTCATTTATAATATATTTCTAAATTAATCCTATTTTGTTTTTTTCTTTTGGGGGAAATGATTTCCCCCAATCCCCCTCAATCAAACAAATTTATTGAAATAAATTTCAATAAATTTGTCTATTTCCCTAAACCTCGTAAACTCGGTATAAGAGAAACCACTTCGTCGCCCTTTGGGTAGCAGCTCTCACCTCTGCTTTAGTCGTTGTCTAGTACATACTCTTTCAGCAAGTCGCTTCCAGAGAGTGAAACCTATTAGGCCAGTGACTTTATAAAAATATTTTTTGTTTTATAAGTCTAATTTGTAAAAGTAATTATAAATAATTGGGAAACACACTCTAATTAAAATAAAACTTCTTGAAAATATTATAAGATATCAAAAAATCCATTTTGCACGCAAAATGGATTTTTATTTAAAAAGTTTTGAGGGGAGAGTTTGAGAGGGGAACTTTTTCAAAAGTTCTCCTCTCAAAAAATTAATAATATATTATATAACAACGCAAAGAAGTTACTTAGGCTATATTAAATTACTTTATTCAGAGCATATTCTAAAATGCCTTCAGCTCCTTTTTCTCGTAATTGTGGAATAAGATCACGAACAAGATTTTTATCCACAACAGTTTCAAGAGATAACCAATTATTATCTTTGAGATTTGCAACAGTAGGAGAATTTAAAGCAGGTAAAAGAGCAAGAATTGCATCTAATTTATGGGCAGGAGCATTCATTTTTAAACCAACAAGAGATTCTGCTTTTAATGCTCCTTGTAAAAGTAAACTAATTTGATCAATTTTTTTCTTCTTGAGGGGATCATTAAGTGCAAGTTTGTTGGCAATAAGAACAGTATTAGTAGTAAAAACTTCATCAATAACACGCAAACCATGTGCTTTAATGGTTGTTTCTGTTTCTGTTACTTCGACAATGGCGTCAGCAAGACCCTCAACAACCTTTGCCTCTGTGGCTCCCCATGAATAATTAATTTGTACGGGAATACCAAGTCTTTCAAAATATTTTTGGGTTACACCTTTTAGTTCGGTTGAAATACGTTTGCCTTGTAAGTCTTGTGGTTTTTGATAAGGAGAATTACCTGCAACGGCAAGAACCCAGCGTGCTGGTCTATTTGAAACTTTTGAATAAATAAGATCTGCAATTTTTATGATATTACAAGAATCATCTTCAAGATTAAAGCCCATTTCTTCAATCCAGTCTTTACCTGTAAGTGCAAGATCCAAAACGCCGTCCTCAATATAATGTGGTATTTCTTGTACACGACAAAGGCGTGCTGTAATGTCAGGATCGTTTATATCTGGAAAGTAATTTCTAGTATGCTTATGAATTTTCCAACCAGCACGATCAAAAAGTGAAATAGTAGAATCTTCTAAAGAACCCTTTGGAATACCAAGTTTAAGCTGATTAGACATATAAGCCTCTCTATTTATTATAAATTAATTTAGGATCTTTTAATTGTTCAAAACAGTAGCTTACGTTACCATTTTTCCATTCTCTAAAAAAACAAGAATGATACCCTTCATGACAAGCGATATTTCCTAGTTGCTCTACTTTTAAAAGAACGGCATCACCGTCACAATCTAAGCGTATTGAATGGACTTTTTGGACGTGACCAGAACTTTCTCCTTTATGCCATAGTTTATTGCGACTTCGGCTAAAATAATATGCTTCTCCTGTTTCAAGTGTTTTTTCAAAAGCTTCTTTATTCATAAAAGCTAGCATAATAACCTCGCCAGAATGAATATCTTGTGCTATTGCAGAAATAAGTCCATTTCCTTTTTTGAAATCTGGTGTAAAATCAATTTTCATATTTTTCTCTTTCTAAAAAAAGACCCTGTAATCTTATCATTACAGGGTGAAAAATTAACGAGCAAATGAAACAGCCCGACGTTCCCTAATGACAGTGACTCTAATTTGTCCTGGATAGGTAAGGGAATCCTCTATTTTTGAGGCAATATCTTTACAAAGTAAATAAGCTCTATCATCATCAATATTATCAGAATTAACCATAACACGAAGTTCACGGCCTGCTTGAATAGCATAAGCTTTTGAAACACCATCAAAATTGGTAGCAATACCTTCTAGTTCTTCTAATCGTTTGACATAGCTTTCCATAAGTTCTTTTCTAGCACCTGGACGTGCAGCTGATAAAGAATCAGCAGCTTGTACAAGTACAGCAAGAGCTGTTTCTGGGTGTTGGTCTTCATGGTGAGCAGCAATAGCATGGATAATTTCTTTTGATTCACCATATTTTTTAGCAATATCTGCACCAATAAGAGCGTGTGATCCTTCAACTTCGTGGTCAACAGCTTTACCAATATCATGGAGTAAGCCTGCACGTTTAGCTTTTTTTACGTCCATACCAAGTTCTGCTGCCATCATTCCACAAAGGGCGGAAACTTCCAAAGAATGTTGGAGAACATTTTGTGTAAAACTGGTACGATATTTTAATTGCCCTAATAAACGCACAATTTCTGCATGAATACCATGTACACCTGCATCAAATGTTGCTTGTTCACCAACTTCACGTACTTGAACGTCAAGTTCTTCTTCACATTTTAAAACAATATCTTCAATTCGTGCAGGGTGGATACGTCCATCTTGAATAAGTCTTTCTAATGCCATTTTAGCTACTTGACGACGCATTGGGCTATATGCTGATAGAATAACTGTTTCTGGGGTATCATCTATAATAAGATCTACTCCTGTTGCTGCTTCAATAGCACGAATGTTACGGCCTTCTCGTCCTATAATTCTGCCTTTCATATCTTCACTTGGAAGAGGTACAGCTGTAACCGTTTGTTCTCCGACATAGTCGCCTGCATAGCGTTGGATAGCTCCAGCTATAATTTCTTTTGCTTTTCTATCTGCACTTTCTTTTGCTTCGTTTTCTATTATTCGTATAATGTGTGCAGCTTCGTGTCGCGTGCGTGCTTCAATTTCTTCAAATAGTCTTGCTTTTGCTTCTTCTACTGTTAAGCCACAGACTTCTTGCAGTTTACGTTCTTGTTCGTCCATTAATGATTGCAATTCAGCTTCTTTTTCAAGTAATTGGCGTTCTTTTTGAGCTTGTTCTTTTTCATTTGCGATAAGCTCATCTTCTTTTTTGGTAACACGTTCAATTTTTTCATCTAAACGTTCGGTAAGATCTTGAAGTTTTCTTTCACGACCTTTAATTTCTCGCTCTTGTTCGCGATATTCATTTTCCATTACTTTTTTTTGCTGTAAAATTTCATCTTGGCATTGAACAAGCATTTCTTTTTTTTGTGCTGATGCTTCTTTTCTTGCTTCATCAACTATACGGCTTGCTAAATCTTTTGCATCACCTAATTTTTTTGCTGTCAGTTTATTCTGTATTAGGCATCCAATAATAGCACCAAGTGCAAGAGCTAATAATGGTACTACGGTATAAACTAAAAAATCCATTTTGTCCTCGTGTATAAAAGCCTTATTAAAAATAAAAATCAAGCATACAGCTTGATTATTAGTTATACAATATTTAGGTATATTATAACACAATATGACTAGTTATTATGAAAGTCCCAAGATGCCGTATCTTAATAAGGGCACGTGACCTGGCTTGCCAGGGTGGGAACATCAGCAAAACTTTAGGCTTCCTAAAAAGGCTTGCACACCATTTTGTCTATCAGCTCCCTATAATCGCTTGTACGGCCGGCACCATTGAATTACGACACGTACATCTCAGGGAATATTCTTCAATCATTTATTGTTGATTGAATTGGAATACTATCATCTATTTTTTTCAACAAAGTTAAAAGGTTAGTATTAATTGTATCAACCTTTATTTTTTGTTGTAATAAATCATCTGTTATACCTAAGAGTAAAATAGCTAATAATCTATCTCGTGTTAGATTACCACCATGTACTTTTAGTTCTTCGTAAAGTTTTTGGGCATATTCTTGGGCTTTTGTTACCCTATCATTACCCGCTTCTGTACGAAAAGAAACATTTACTAGATCAAAGGCATTAAGAATATATTCTTGCATAAAATTGTCTTATTTTGTTAAAACATCTTCAATTTTTAGCATTAATACCTCAAGTCTTGAACGTACTTCATTTGCTGTTTGTTGTTCTTCATGCAAGGCATCAATATATTGATTTAACTCTTCTATTTTGTGTTCATGTTGATTACATAATTCACGTAAAGAAGAATTATCATTTCTTAATTTTTCTATTTCTGCTAGTAAAGCATCAATTCGCTTTTCTAAAAGTTCTAAAAGTTCCATGACTAATTAATAACATAGAGTTAAAATAAATGCAAGTAAAGACATAGCTTTTTTTTAGAAAAAAATAACAAGCTATTGTAGAAATGAAAATAAAAAAAATTATCTTGTTATAGTAATAATTCCAGCTAGATAGTAGGATATTTCCCAAAGTAAACAAGTTGCTCCTAGAAAATCTCCATTATAGCCATCTTCTCGTTTAGCTAATAATACTAGTGGAAACGTAAAAAGTATAGTAATTACTATTAAACTTAAGAGCATAATATGTCCATAGCAATAATAAATTATTCCAGAGAGTAAACATAACCACAAATAAAAAAATACTTTTTTATAATTTGAAAACATAATTTTTGCTAAAGAAAAAGCTGGTGTGGGACTTAAATATAATTGTGAAAAAGTTGGCAAGCAAATTAAACCTAATCTATTCCACATACCACCAAGAGTCATAAAAAGAACAAATTGGTATAGATCGTAATATTCAACTGAAAAAATATTCATATTGATTAAATGTGCTATGGAGAATGTTCCAAAAAGAAAATAAAAGATTAGGGCTATTACTCCAAAACTGCCTATTCGGCTATCTTTTAAAATTTCACGAAATTTTTCTTTTGTTTTACCACTGCCATAAGCATCGACAATATCACATAATCCGTCGTGATGTAATCCACGAGATAATATACATTCTAAAAATAAAAAGATAATAGCACAAAGCTCTTTTTGAAAGAAAAAATAAAAAACAAGCATAGTAATACTACTTGCAAGAAAAGCTATTATTCCCCCTATTAGTGGATAATAATAAATACTTTTTTGCATTTGCTTGTCTGTGTATATTTTACCTTTTACTAAAATGCTAAGAAATGAAAAGGAAGCATGAATGGTTGAGAACATAATAAAAAAAGGCACTTTTAAAAGTGCCTTGGTATTAATTTTTTGTAGATATATTGAATGTTAATGAATAAATTTGATGGAAAAAGTCTACATATTCAATATAAACATTGTTCGGAGCTGTAATTCTAGCAGAACTAAAGTTTAAAATACCTTTTACTCCTGCATCAATAAGTTGATCAGCAGCTCTTTGTACTCGTTCTGGTGGAGTAGTAATAATACCAAGTTCAATACCTAATTCTGGTACTTTTTCTTGAAGACGTTTAGAACAAAAAATTTCTAATCCATAAACAACTTCACCAATTTTGAATGGATCACAATCAAAAGCCCCAACAATGCTAATACCACGACGGTTAAATTCTTGGTGATTTAATAATGCTCTGCCTAAGTTTCCAACACCAATGAGAGCTGCTCGCCATTCCCTATTAGCATGAAGACAATCTTTTATAGCATCAAGCAGGTAATCAACATAATAACCAACGCCACGAACTCCAAATTCACCAAAATAAGCTAAATCTTTACGTACTTGTGAAGCATTTACATCACAAGCAGTTGCAAGTGGCTCAGAAGAAGTTACCTTTATATTTTCTTTTTTCATTGCCTCTAAAACTTGCATATAAGTTGCAAGTCTTTGAATGGTAGCACGCGGAATATGATCGTATTTTTGCATGGAATTTATTTATGGGTTAAATGGTTTATAAAGTACAAAAGGTTTTTTATAACCTTTTGTACTTTAATATAATTACATTTTTACGAAAAGCCAGATAAGGTCAATTAAAAGAGCATAAATACAAAGAGATTCGATAAATGCAAGACCTAAAATGAGGGATTGAGAAATTTTACCACTAGCTTCTGGGTTACGAGCAGTACCTTCACAAGCAGATTTAACTGCAAGACCTTGTCCAATACCACAACCAGCAGCTGCAATACCAATACCGATAGCCATACCAATAGCGGTAAGACCAAAACCAGTTGAAAGACCTTCGCCTTCTGCAGCAAAAGCAACAGAAGCAAAAGTAAGCATCATAAGAGCATTAAGAGCGATAAGAAGTGTTTTACGCATTTCTAAATCCTTTATGTAATAATTTATTAATTTGGTCAGTTGACCATTCCCCACAATTAATGTGCGTGTTCAATAGCACCTTTAATATAAATTAAAGAAAGAGTAAATAAAATAAATGCTTGTAACGTTTTACCTAAAAGGAAAAGAAAATAAAGTGGTACTGTACCAACTAAAGCACCAACATAAATACTTGCACCAAAGCTAAAGAAAATAACGAGAGTCATTTCTTCACCAAAAATATTTCCAAAAAGACGCAATGCCATAGAAAGTGGGCGTGCTAAATGAGAAATAATTTCAATAGGAAGCATAAGAGGGATAAGAGCTTTACTTGGTCCTGTAAAGTGTCCAATGTAATGAATACCCCAAGTTTTAATACCAAGAATATTATAAAAAACAAATACAAAAATAGCAACAGACGCTGTTGTATTTAAATTAGCGGTTGGAGCGTCAAAGCCGGGAATAAGCCCAAGCATATTCATACTGAAGATATAAAGAAAAATTCCAATCAAAAGAGGAACAAAACATCTTCCTTTTTCACCAAGAGAATCAACAATGAAGTTTTCTAATCCTCCGACCAGAGCCTCCATAAGCGATTGTGTTTTACCCGGTACAAGGCTGATATTTGCTTTTACATATAATCCAATTAAGGTAAGTAAAATCATGCCACACCATGTAAAAAATACATAGGTGGTTTGAACTTCTGATCCTCCGATATTCATATAATCCATATCAAAAATTGTGGATAATAGGAGTGGATGTGGTAAACCTTCTGCAGCCATGTTGTCCTCTCATTAACTATTTTTGAAAAGTAATAAAAAAGGTATAGTTATCAATGGGATACTAAGTCCAATAGCTAAAGCAAAAGGGTTAGCATTCCATAGCACTAAGGCACTATACATTAAAATTCCTGTTATGAAAAGTCTTAAATTTGAGATTAAAATTTGTATAAGGATAAATTTTCGAGTAAAATTTATATTTAACTTATTGGAATTAAATATTTTTTGTATAAATATTGCTAAGAAAAAAAAGTTCCAAAAAGTTAAAATATTACCTAAAAAAATCCATACAGGCGTCAAGGAAAAACTAAAAGTACAAAGAACTGTTAGAAATATAATACATAAAATAGCAAGGTTAACTTTTATAATTTTTTTTATTCCATCATGAAATTTGTAGTTTGTAAGATATATATCAAGTTTATTTATGAGATTCATCAAGTTTTTCCTGTTGTTTTTTTAAGTATTGAGAATCATAATAAATATTTCTAAAACCTGCAAAAATACCTAAAATAACTCCAATCCCAGCACCTATTGGCCATGAATCAAAAATATATGTATCGCATAAATAGCCTAATGTTGCTCCAACAACAGGCCCAGAAATCATGTGCATCCCCATAGTTGAGGCTGTACCAAGCATACCAAACATTGGGTTGCCGTCTTCATTGTTGTTCTTTTTTTTATCATTGTTGTTCATGTTTTTTCTCTTGATATTCTAGGGCTTGTTTTACAAAATTTTTTGCCCAATGAGGAACTGCTGGGGCATAAAGGTGCATATACGAAGCATAGCAATTTTTGTATAGTACACCATCAAAAGCCTTTCCATTTTTTACCATACCATGCCCTTTTGTTAACGATAAAAGAAATTTTTGATTTTCTGGGAAATGAGTGACAGTTGAAAAATGAAATTCATGTCCTTTCCATATTTGATTTATGGGGTGATATGGATTAAGTGTTATTGTTTGTGCTTCTGTATAACCTAAGCCCTGTGGTTTGGTTTGAAATTTTGTTTCAATATCAAAAATTCCTATCATGGGATAAGATTTATATATTCCATTTTCTAAAATCTGGATAGATTTAGAACAAAGCATAAACCCACCACATTCTGCATAAATAGGAAAATTTTTTTCAACTAATTCTTTTATTTCTTTTAACTTAGGCGAATTACTAATTTGTTCTGCATAAAGTTCTGGATAACCACCTCCGAAATAAAAGGCATCTATATCACTTAATTGTAAATATTGTTTTTGTAATTGTTCATCAAAACTTTCTTGTGCTAAAAGAGAAAGTGGAAAAAGTTTTGCACCTTGCATAGCTAGTGCATCAAGATTTTCTTGATAATAAAACCAAAAGGCTTCATCATATAAATAGGCAATATTAACAGTATGTTTTTGTTGAATATTTTCTATTGAGGTTTTGGGTTTTGAAAGCGAGGTATTAGGTAAACGTTCAAGTAGTGCTTTTGTATTAATATTATCAGCGATAATTTGTGCTAAATTATTAAGTGTTTTTTCTTTAAATTCACTATCTTGAATAGTTAAGCCCATGTGGCGTTCTGGGATTGGATTTTTTATTTGTCGAGGGATAATTCCTAAAACGGGAATATCTGTATATAGTTCAATAGATTTTTGGATAATTGTACTATGGCGTTCGGAAGCCGTATTATTTAAAATAATGCCCACAAGATTAAGCTTAGGATCAAAATGTTGAATACCTAAAATAATAGCTGCTGTTGTTCTTGTCATTTTTGCACAGTTTATAGTTAAAAGAACTGGACAATCAAGAATATGTGCTACTTGAGCAGTTGAGCAAGATCCAAATTCATCTTTTCCGTCAAAGATACCTCTATTGCCTTCAATAATGGCAAGAGATTTTTGTGGTGCTTTTTCTGTACAATGATAAAAATGGGCATAAAGTTCTTCATCATCAAGAAAATATGGATCTAAACAATAACTTGGCTTATGTGCCGCATACATAAGCCAAGTTGAATCAATATAATCAGGTCCTTTTTTAAAAGGAAATACTGTATATTCTTGGTTGGTGAAAAAACGTGTAAGTCCAAGACTTACAATCGTTTTTCCACTGCCACCGCTAAGACCTGAAATAATAAGTCGTTGCATTAGTTTTAGTTTGCTCCAGAATGAATGTGATAAGACATATCTAAAAGAAGGTATTTTTTAATGCAAGCATTAACATCTTCAAGTCTTACATTCATTATTTTATCCAGTTGTTCTTGTGCATAGTTTGGTGATTTACCAAAAAGTACAGCATTAGCACTGGTGCTTGCTTTGGTGCTTGGTTTTTGTTGCATATCAATAAAGTTCATAAGCAAACTTGCTTTTGCTCGATTAAATTCTTTTTGACTAATACCTTTAGTATGGAGTGTTTTGGTAATGGCTATAAATTGCTCTTGAATTGTTTTTTGGTGTTCTGGAGCAGCTATAATACCATAACCAATAAAACCTACATATTCATTTTGTGAAATAAGAGGAAATGCAGAATAGCCTAGATTTCTTTTTTCTCGGAGTTCTTGATAAAGTATGCCGTTAAAACCTTCCATTGCAGCATTTAATACTTGTAATGTAGGTGCGTCTGGATGGTTTTCGTTTACAGTAGGGAAAAGAAGAAGAGTTAAATCTTGGTTTCTGCCTTCAATAATAATATTAAAATCTTTTTGTTTATTCCATTGAGGTTGATCAATCTTTATAGTGATTGGTTCTGGATTTGGTAATTCTTTTATAAGAGAAAGGACTTCTTCCTTATCAAAATCACCTGAAACACTGATAACTATTTTTTGTTCTTTTTGTTTTTCCCAGAATTTTTTAATATCTTTTGTTGTAATAGCATTAACACTTTTTTCTGTTCCTATTTTATTATTTCCTAAAATATGATGAGGAAAAAGAAAGCTAGAAAGTTTGGTCATTGTGCTTGCTATAACAGAATCATTAGTATTTTTGATTTTTGCGATTTGTTCATGTTTTACAAGGTCAAGTTCATTATCAGAAAATTTGGGTTTGATAATTGTTTCTGTAAGAATATTAAAAATGTCTTGGGTAAAACGCTTATGTCCGCCAGCTGAAAGTTGAAAACTTAAACTTTGTGCATTGGCTGAAAGATATAAATCTTTTTCGGAAAGAAAAGCGGTTAATTTTTGATAGTTTTTTTTGCTTGTTCCTTTTGTAAGTAGTTCTGCTGTAAGAGCTGGTAATGCTTCTTTATTTTTTACGTCAACAAAAGGTAAAAGACTTTCTCCACCAAGATAACTTATTCCTACATTAACAAATGGTATATGGTTATCTTTTAAAAGAACTATTGTTTTATTATCAAGTTCAATAACTTCTATTGCTGAATTTTGGTTTTTAGTGTTTTCATTTTGTTTTTGTTCTTTTTGTTGCCAATTTTTTTGAATAGTTGCGGTAAGCTCTTCTTTATTAAGTGTTATATCGTTTGGTATTAAAAATGAAATATTTAATGCTGATGGGCGAATATATTTATTAATAACTTCTTGAATACTTTTTTTGTTAGTAGAATGAATTGCATAAAGAACGTTTTCACTTAGTGGATCTGTTGGGTTATTAAAGAAGTTATCTCCATAGGTATCAGCTAAACTTTGTATTGTTTCTGCTTTTTTCCAATATAAATTTTCTAGCATTGTACGGACTTGTTCATACTCTTTATCACTAAAACTTTCTGCTGTTAGTTTATTGAGAGTTTGGGATAATTTAGTAATAAATTCTTGAATATTACGAGAATCGAGTTCGGCATAAATATTAAATTGCCCTGCTTTTGCAAAGAACATAGGATATGCTGAAATTGTATCTACAAGTTTTTCTTTTTGTTTAAATTCTTGTGTGAGAAGGGCATTATCATCAAAACTAAGAAGCATGGTAAGCATTAATAATGCATGACTATCTGCACTTGTTTCATGTGGTCCTGCAAAACTAATATTTACATAACTTTTGTTCCAATTTCCTTTTTCAATATTAATAGTAATACCTTGAGCTAAATTTTGAATTTCTGCTAAAGAAAGAGGTTTTTTATCATTAATTGTAGAAATATTGGTGTAATGAGAAAAACGTTTTTGAATTTCTTTAAAAACTAATTCTTCATTAATATCCCCAGCTACAACTAAAAGCATATTGTTAGGGTTATAATTTGCTTTAATATAATCTTTTATATCTTGAGTTGTAATAGAATTTAATGTTTCAACATAACCAATAACAGGATTTGCATAAGGTGTTCCATGTAGGGTTGATTGAGTTGATAAATGGAGTAATTTTGTTTGTGGTTGATCACCGCGTTGACGAAGTTCTGCAATAACAATTTTTCTTTCTTCTTCTAATTGCTTAGGTCGAAGAATAGGATCAAAAGCAAGCCCTTGTATGGCTTCAAGACTTAATTTCCATTTTTGAGCAGGCATATCATTATAATAAACTGTTTGATCATAAGAAGTATAGGCATTGAGTGTGCCGCCTTCATTTTCTACTAAAGCTTCAATACCATGTGGGTGAGTTTTTGTTCCTTTAAAAACCATGTGTTCTAAAAGGTGGGCAATTCCAAGTTTATCTTGTTTTTCATTGGTTGAACCAGTACGAACATATAATCGTGTGGATACTATTGGAAAACGATGATCTTCTATAAGTAGTATAGTAAGACCATTTTGTAAGCGTTTTATTGTTGGATAATCGTTAGCAAATGCTTTGTGGCATAAACTAAATGAGATAAGAGAGCATAGTATAAACAGTAGTTTTTTCATACGTCCTTCTTTATTTAGAGATTATTGTTTTTTATAGTATAACTAAAAATAATATATTAAATAAAATTAATAAGAATTTTTGTAAATAGGGTGTGTTTTCATTAATTTTATTTTTTTGGGGTTACGCTGTCTTTATCCGTAACTTCGTTTATCCTAACGATTAAAACGAAGTGATTTTCCCCAAGCCCTTTCAATCAGATAAATTTATTTAAATACGTTTCAGTAAATTTACCATGTTAGAGAATTAAAATGTGTTTCTAAATTAATTTTGGGTCTAGACCATCACTTTTTATTTTTGAAATAAAGTTTTTCTATAAATTTTGTAAAATTTTCATTTCTAAAATTAAATCTACATTCACATTCTTTTAAATGCAATATAAATTTATCATC
>JARHYD010000078.1 GCA_029258655.1 Mailhella sp. | reverse complement strand
TGAGCAGGATTGAACTGCTGACCTCATCCTTACCAAGGATGCACTCTACCTACTGAGCTACATGGGCGAACGAAAAATTTTTATACTAATTTAAAAATAATAGCAAGTTTTTTTTTAAATTTTTTTTATATAGGGTGTATGTCCCAATTAATCTATTTTAAATGAATCATAAGAGTTGCAATCATAAGAAACATTTTATACATAAGCTGTAATTTATCATATCGTATTACAATTTTTTTATTTTTTGAAAATAGCATTCTACTATATAATGTTCTTTCTATAAACGTTTATCATAATCTATTGAATTTAATACATTCTTTTTTTGAACTCCTTTGGGATTAATCCTGTACTTATGTACTTTAACATAACTACTATCAATTATGAGAAAATCTAATTCTGCATTATTTTTGAAAATGTCAAAACGCCTATTAAAAATTTACGCTTTTGACCAATAATTAAATATTTTATAAATAATTTGCCATACACCAAATTCTTTTGGTAAATCACGCCATAATGCACCTGTATATAAAATCCAAAAAATAAAAATTAATTTAGAAACATTTTCTAATATTAATTCGCTTTTTTTCTTAAACCATATTCAAGCCATTTACGTTTATAAAATATTTGTAAAATTAGAACAAAAGTAATAAGACGAACAATAAGCATAGTAGAATAAATTCCAATAGCACCAAAACCAAATGTTATGGCAAGTAGCCATGAAAGAGGAATATTTACTACCCAAGAGGTAAAAGCATTAATTTTACAAGGTAATACAGTTGCTCCTGAACCTGCAAAAATACCGTCAAATAAACTAGTTGTGCAAGCAAATGGTGTCATTAGGCAGGCAAAAGTAAGAAAAAGCATTGCTTGTTCTTTTACTTTTGGATCTTCTGTAAAATAATTAACAATAGGTTCACGGAAAATCCATAGGATCAAGGCAGGAATAATAACAAGTAACCCTGTTTTAAAAGCTACTTTTTTTCCAAATTGAAATAAAATATTTCTATTTCCACTGCCAAGTAAATGCCCACTAAAAATAATAATTGACATATTTAATGCACTTAAAGGAAATAATAAAATACTATAAATACGCATTCCTACATTCATTCCTGCAAGAATATTGGTTGATTCAAGAGGAATTTTGCTAATAATAGCAATGGCAGTAAGACTGCCTAATTGAGTAATAATTTGACTAAGTGCTGCTGGCATACCTACTTTAAAAAGATATGGCATAGCTTTTTTATTCCATTTCCAAGGAGCAAAACTTGTTTTTTTAATAATATTATATTTTATAGCTAAGCAAAAATTAGAAACAAGTCCAAAAACAGAGCAAGCAAAAGTTGTCCAAGCAATACCTTCTGCTCCATAATTTGGTAAACCAAAATAACCAAGTCCAAACCCTAAGTCACCGATTATATTAGCTATTGCCATAATTGCTAAGGTACAAAGTGGTAACCAAACTTTTTTATATGCTCTAAAAATAGAGTTTACCATAATAAGGATATAATAAAATGGTAGTCCTAAACAAGAAGTAAGGAAGAAAATTGCAAGAGTTGGACGTAAATTATTTGCAATTTGCATGAGATCAAAAATAATATTTTGCAGAAAAATTGCACTAACACAAACTGTTATGCCAGATGTTGCAGAAAGCAAAATAATAAGTCCTGCATAACGATTAGCCCTTTCTTTTAATCCAGAACCTAATGATTGACTTATGGTTGCCATACAACCACTAGCAATAAATGATGTAATCATCATAAGCAAAGCAAAAATTTGCGATACAACTCCTAATGATGCTTGCACAGAAGAAGCTTCAATACTTTGTTCTATGAGCTTAGTTGTGGCATTTATGCTAGTTGCGTCTATTTTTCCAGCTGTCCATATATCTGTCATAGAAATAAGTAAGTGACAAAGCATAAGACCCATTTGAGGAATGGTTAATAAAATTATTTCTTTAAATGTTGGAGTAGTTGTTTTTTTTTGTGCTAAATTCATATAGGCGAATATAAAGACAAATAGTATAAAAGTAAATATTTTTTATTTAAAAAATACAATAGTTATAAGTAATAAGAATTATTTTGAAAATGAATTTATAAGTCAAAAAAAATATTGTTGATACTAAATTATAGTTAACTAGGATATGTTCTAAAATTATTTATAATTATTAAACTTTGCTTTTTGATAATAAAAATAAAATAATTGCAATACAATAGCATTAGAAAATATTTATAGTTATGATGTTAACATAAAGAACTTTTTTATTTTTAAAAGATAAAAATTTTTATAATATCCTAAGATAAACAAATTTATTAAAATAAATTTCAATAAATTTGCCTAATTGAGGGGGCTTGGGGGAAATCATTTCCCCCAAAAAAAAGTAAAACAAGATTAATTTAAAAACACATCTTATTTGAAGATATTGTAAATAGAATTTATCATTGTGATATAAAAAATAAAAATTTTTTTTATCAAAAACTTGCAACATTTTAAAAACATTATTATATGTCCTTTAGCTAATCATTAATTATTGAAACAAAATAAAAATTGGGTAATAAAAGGAGTTAAACTATGACCAAACGAATTATTTGTCCAGAATGTAATCATACTATTGATGGTAATTTAGAGGCTTGCCCAAAATGTGGAGCTGTTCTTTCTACTTGTAGTGGGAAAAAATGTTTTTCTCCTATTGTTAAATATTTATTACCAATTATTGCGATAATTGCCATAGCTTGTTATTATTTTTTAACAACGGAAAAAGATATTGTTTTCTCAGGAAATGTATTGGCTTATGAAATTGTTGATTTGAAAAATAATAGTGCAGCAAATAAAGATAGAGATAGATTATATGTGACTGCTTTTGTTAAAGATAATCAAGAAAAAGCAACACAAAATGATTTAATAAGTACAGCTATGAAAGTGGCTTTAGATTCCCATGAAAAACAAGCTGCTTCTGTTGTTGTAACTATTCTTATGGCAAGTAATACTGGTAATGCCTATGCAGATAAAACTTTAGCTCTTGCAACCTATATTCCTGATGAAAAAGGATATGATGGTGTTGAAAAAACAGAAAAATTTATTGATACTAGAGCTTGTGTTCGTGGTTTTACAAAAGATGAATTAGCTGTGTTAGCAAAATATGGAACGCTAAAACAAAATGCAATTCAAAATGATATTGAACATACTGATAATGAACTTGTAGAGCAAGCTATGCAAGAACTTGGTCTTAATATTGATGTTGCAAAACTTTTGGA
>JARHYD010000094.1 GCA_029258655.1 Mailhella sp. | reverse complement strand
ACCCCCAAGCAATGCCCCCCAGTTTCACACTCTTTCAGCAAGTCGCTTTGCTCCTCGCTTCCAGAGAGTGAAACTTATTAGGTCAGTGACTTTATGAAAATATTTTTTGTTTTATCAGTCTAATATGTAAAGGTAATTATAAGTAATTTAGAAACACACCCTATAATTTATGTTGTAATTTTGATTTTTTTATTGTCAATTTTTTGAAATTATTTTGTTAAATAAAAATATATAGTTAAAATTATTAATATAATTTGTTGAATTAATATTATTAAAGTATTTTGGCATTATGTTTGCTATAATATGGGCAAAGATAAAGGAAAAAAAATGGCAGGTTTCAAGTTTTCATTGGAAAAGATTCTCTCATACAGAGAACAGATAGAAAATGAAGCAAAAATGCAAGTTGCGAAAATTCAAACTATGCTTAATGCTGAAAAAAAACGTTATGCTGATCTCAAAAATGAAGAAACTTTACAAGAAAAAAAACTTGCCAATACCCCGCTAAGTGATTTGGGTGAGCGTTGGCTTTTAGATAACTATCTTAGAGCCATACGTGCAGATATAGTTCAAACACAACAAAATATCGCAAGAATTGATGTAGAACTAAAAGATGCTCAAGCCATATTAGCAGAAAAAGCAAAAGATAAAAAAATAATGGAAAAACTCAAAGAAAAACACTTTGAGCTTTTCAAGAGGCAAGAACATGAAAGAGAACAAAGGGAATTTGATGAGATCGCAAGCATACGCTTCAAAACGCAGACTTACTAATATTTGTTGTTTAGTTGTTGGTTTAGGATTAGCAAAACTTGTTTTTGGTGCATACCTTATTGCAGGTGGAACACTTTTTACTATGCCTAAAAAGGAAAAAGTTGTTGATCCAAGAATGGAAGCTCTTGCAAAAGTAAGAGAAAAACAATTACTTGCCATGAAAAAAATGGAACAAGGCATTGTTGTTGATAAAGCACAAACCCAAGAAAATATTAAATTACAAAATTCTGACACACCAAAAAATACACAAGGTCAAAAAGTTGACAATAATTTTGTTGCTGAAGTGTCAAAAAATAATCTTGCACAAAATGTATCTGTAGAAAAAGAAGCTATTGGTGATGAAATGCTTGTAAAAGCATCTTTAAATACTGTTGGTACTATCCGTACAAAAGCTCGTCAATCTGTGCTTGAAAATTCTTTTTCTGGTAAAGAAGATAAAGATCTTTTAGATGGTATGGATAAAAAACCTAATTATAAACAGGAAACTCGTTCACTTTTTAGTTTTGTTGGGACTGCTCATGCAGAAGAAGTTGACGCAAAAGACTATGTACGTCTTGATCAACAAAAAGCTCAAGCAAAAATGCCAGCTCCAAACATTGAAACACCATACGATTCACCCAAAGTTCTTAGCTATAAAGAATCTGAATTAAATCAAAAAGAAGAAGAACTTCTTTCCTTGCAAGAACAAATGAATGCTCGTATGAAAGAATTAAATAGTCTTGAAAATAAACTTGGTACAATGGTAAAAGAAGCTAATAGTGTAGAAGGTGAAAAATATACACACCTTATTCAAACCTATGCGTCCATGAAACCAAAAAGAGCAGCACAAGCACTTTCAACTTTAGATGAAAAAATTGCAGTACGAATTTTGAATGGTCTTAAAAGTAAACAATCTGGTGAAATTTTCTCTTACATGGATCCAGTACAAGCTGCTCGTCTTTCACAAGCAATGACAAAATTACAAGCTTTCTAAGATATTTGCCTTTTTTTCCTTTATCTTTTCCCTTATTCTTATCTTTATCTTTTGCCTAGCACTGTGTTTACACAGTGCTTTTTTTTGGTTACAAGAAAGAAAAAAGGAAAGTTTGAAAAAAGGAAATGTTATGTTTGAATGTATTCAAGTTGCTCAACATACATATTATATTGCTAGTCCTGTTAATATTGGTATTTATGTAGAAAAAGATAATAGTGTATGGCTTATTGATTCGGGATTAGATGCACGAGTAGGAAAAAAAATTGAAAAAATCCTTTTAGAAAAAAATTGGAAATTAAAAGCTATTATTAATACCCATTCTCACGCTGACCATATTGGCGGAAATAACTATTTACAAGAAAAATTTCAATGTCCAATTTATGCCAATGGCTTAGATTGTCTTTTTATTGAAAATACCTTTCTTTCTCCTATGGCTTTATGGGGAGCTTATCCACCTAAAATTTTGCAAACAAAGCATATCATGGCAGAAATAAGCAAAGTACAAGATATTAATACTATTACATTGCCTCAAGGATTTGAAAGTATTCCTCTCTATGGGCATGGGCTTTTTATGATTGGAATAAAAACCCCTGACAATATTTTGTTTATTGCTGATGAATTATGTAGTCAATATGTACTTGATAAATATGGTATTCCTTTTAATTATTATATAGAAGAATATGTAAAAAGTCTTGAGAAAGCAAAAACACTTTCTGCAGATTTATTTATTCCTGCACATGGTGAACCTACAAAAAATATTATGCCCCTTATTGAGGCAAATCTTGAAGCCATACAAAAAATAAAAACATTAATTTATGATTTTTGTAAGCAACCAATTTATTTTGATAAACTTATGCAAGCAATTTTTAATCATTTTGCCCATGAGTTAAATTTTGTCCAATATGCTGTGGTTGGTTGTGCTGTTCGTTCTTATTTAACATGGCTTTATGATGAAGGAAAAATAGAACCCATTAGCATAGAAAATATGCTCCATTGGCAACAAAAAAAATAACATAATTGTATTATAATAAATATTGAAAATCTTGTTATTGTCAATAAAAATAAATAAGTATACTATAATAATCTATTGTTATAAAAAAAGGAACACTTTTTTATGTTAGTTTTATCAATTATTGGAACAATTTTAGCTGTAATTGTCATTGTTGGATTATGTCTTTATTTTAATATGCATTGTAATGAAAAGTTTTCTTATTATTTTTTATCAAGATTTTCATTATCTCTTATTGCTATTAGTGCGACATTATTACTAATTGGCTATGAATGGTATAAATATTCTTTAGCTGAACAAGGTGATACTCTCAACGGAATTATTCTTATGATTATCGGAGTATGTATTGTTTTGGCTTTGCTTTATTTGAATATAAAATCAACTAATTTTATATATGGTATTTTAGGTTCTATATTGCAATTAGGTATTTTTTTACCTCTTTGGTATGCAGGAATTATTTTTATGATTATAGGAATTGTTTTCTGCTTCTTGATTGGTTTTCTTGTGAAACCTGTGTATGTTGTGAATAAATGATAGTATTCTTTAGGGGGAAAACTTTTGAAAAAGTTTCTCCCCCTAAGATCCCTTTACAAAACTTTTTATATCTTTTTCAAGTAATATAGTTACAATACAATAGTATTAAAAAATAATTAATTTACTATACAAAAACAAAGAACTTTTTTATTTTTGGAAGAAGATTTTTTTACTACTACCTGAAAATAGACAAATTTATTGAAACTTATTTCAATAAATTTACTTAATTAAGGGGGAGTGGGGGAAATCATTTCGCTTTAGCCATTACGACAAAGGAAGTTATGGATAAAGACAGTGTACCCCCCCAAAAAAAAATAATTTGAAAACACACTCTATATAAAATAATAATTCTGTCTTTTGTATGATAAAAGAAAAAATCCTTTTGCTTGCAAAAGGATTTTTGGATTAAAAATTTTTGAAAGGGGGTTTTAGGGGGAGGACT
>JARHYD010000004.1 GCA_029258655.1 Mailhella sp. | reverse complement strand
CAAATAAGCATACTCTTTTTTCGTTAATTTCTTTTTTATGAGGAATATTATGTTAACTTATTTTCTTCTTTATGCTTTGTTTGGTGCATTTGCAGGAATTTTAGCAGGCTTACTTGGGATAGGTGGCGGACTTATTATTGTCCCTATTCTTACTTTTATGTTTAAATTACAACATTTTCCAACAGAGCATATTATGCATTTAGCTCTTGGAACATCACTTGCCAGTATTGTTTTTACTTCTTGCTCAAGTGCGTTAAGTCACCAAAGACACGGAGCTATTAATTGGGATATAGTAAAGAAAATTAGCTTAGGTATTATTGTTGGAACATACATAGGATCATCTTTTGCTGCAAAAATTCCAACACATATTTTACAAATAATCTTTTCATGTTTTATTTTTTATGTTTCGTTGCAAATGATTTTTGGAAAAAAAAGTCTTGGTACAAGGGAACTTCCAAAACTTTTTGGACTAAGTATTGCTGGGACAATTATTGGATTAATTTCTAGTCTTGTGGGAATAGGTGGGGGAACTCTTTCCGTTCCATTTATGTTATGGCATAATATTGAAATGCGAAAAGCCATTGCCACCTCTGCTGCTATTGGTATTCCTATTGCTGTTTCTGGTTGTATTGGATATTTGATAAATGGTAGTTCTGCCGTAAATTTGCCAGAATATGCTTTTGGATATATTTATGTTCCTGCTCTTATAGGGCTTGTTCTTTGTAGTATGTTAACTGCTCCAATTGGTGCTTATTTTACACATACTCTTCCTGTTGCTAAAATAAAGAAGTTCTTTGCGTGTCTTCTTATTGTGGTAGGAGTAAGAATGTTATTGACTGCATTTTAAGAGAATAATTTTTTTTAGGAAAATAATTCCCTCTCTCAATCAGGCAAATTTATTGAATTTATTTCAATAAATTTGCTTTATTGAGGGGGCTTGGGGGAAATCATTTCCCCCAAAGAAAAAAATAACATTAATTTAGAAACACATCTAAATAGTATTACCACGTAATTTAGGTATAATTGTTAATAAAATAATAGAAATAACAATAATAAGAATACCTAATGCTTTTACCATATTCATTTCTTCATTAAAAACAAGTATACCAATAAATACAGCAGTTAATGGTTCCATAACGCCAAAAATAGCAACAAAAACAGTACCAATTTTAGGCAAAGCATAAATAAGTAAAAGATTTGAGATAACCCCAGTAATTAATGCAGAACCAAAAATATTATACCATGCTTTATATTCTGTTGGAAAAAGCATATTACCACTTATAAGTGTATATATCCCACTTGATAATGCTCCAAATAAAAAAAGATAAAAAGAAAATACATCTCTTTTTAGATCTGTTGCAGGAAATTTCATCAATAAAATAATATACACAGCATAACCTATTCCAGCCAAAAGGCTAAACAACATACCTAGCACACTAATATTTATGTGTGATGATAACATACCAGAAAGCATTGCCACGCCAAAACTTGTACAAAGAATGAGTACCAACTTATAAAATTCCAAACGTTCTTTAAAGAAAAAAATTGATAAAAGTAGAACAAAAACAGGATTAGTATAAAAAATTGTAGTAACAATACCACTATCAGCATAACTTAACGCTAAAAATAAAAATAAAGCAATTAAAAAATAATTTGTTCCATGCAAAG
Source organism: Mailhella sp. (assembly GCA_029258655.1). Lineage (GTDB taxonomy): Bacteria > Desulfobacterota > Desulfovibrionia > Desulfovibrionales > Desulfovibrionaceae > Taurinivorans. The sequence goes on along the minus strand of JARHYD010000004.1, from coordinate 7,218 downwards.
CTAAACTAAGCAATGAAGAACGTGTAATAGCAAAAGATTGCTTTTTAAAAAATAAAATTATTCCCATAATAAGACAAGCAGTACCAAAACGATAAAATAACGTTAAATCACTTGTAAAACCAAGTTCATATAATGGTAATGTAAAAAATGGAATAAAGCCAAAAAAGATCGAAGAAAAAATAGCTTGAATTGCCCCTAAATTACGCTCTTGCATTATTACCTCTCATAAAAAAAGAACTCTCATTAGAGAGTTCTTTACGCATTAATTTTTTATAATACAATGCAAAGCTTCTCGAGTTGCCGTTTGCACTAAAATCTTATGTCCAAACACTTCTATTTGTGGAGAATTCATAACAATCTCTCGAAGTTCTGATGCTTTATTAGAATTATTATAAACTCTTTTGAACATAAGGGTATTACCTTTTTTACCTAAATATACAATGGAATAGTTGTTTTCAGAAAGAGCTGTCTTTTTTTCTTTTGTAATTTGCTTGAATTTCAGATTTAAATCCGTATCATGTAAATTTATTTTAACATATTCAAGTTGTTTTCTTACATAATAAACATGGGCAAGAGATAAATCTTCATGTAAACCAATATACACATCACCAACTAGCACAAAAAAACTAGGAGATTGACTAGCATTTTTTACAATTTCACGTTTTTTAGGTTCACTTTCACGTTTTTCAACAGGTTTATTAATGGTAATCTCTTCTTGTGGAACATAAAATTCATTAGGTAATTGTTTCAATAATTGTAATGGATAAATCAAATTTTTATCAATTTGCACAAATTTAATAGTATTTGTTGTAGACTGTTTTGCTTGACGTATAGTTTTTGGTTCTTCATAACCAAATTTTGCGTCCATAGTAGACTTTACATAAGGCAAATACACTTTTTGTTCTTTTTCATTGGAAACAGTCAAAAGATTATTATTCACATACGTTGTTTTTTCTTTGCCAACTATGTAATTTCTGGAAGAAACAATTTGTGGATCTAATAATTTTTCTTCAACACTTTTTGCAATTAAATAAGAACTGCGTTCATATTTTCTTTCAAGTTCAAGCTGATGAATAGAAACATTTGCAGCAACAGGAACTTCTTTAGTATTACACCCCGAAATTAGTACCAACAGAGTAAGTAAAAGAACGTTTTGCAAAAGCAACTCTTTCTTCAAGAGTTTTGAGATTTTTATAATTTTTTTCAACATATTCAAGCCTTGGCTCTAAGCCTCTAAAATTTGCGATTTGAATTGCAAGTCCAGGACGAGCATTTAATTCCAAAATGAGCGGACCTAAATTTTTATCTAAAACAAGGTCAACCCCAACATAGCCAAGCCCAGTTAACTCTGTGCATTGGGCTGCTTGATAGAGCAAAATATCCCAATGTGGTACTTGGAAATCAATAAGTGAATGTAATGTATCAGGGTGTTCTGTAATAGGTTCATTTTTCCAAACAGCCCGCACTGTTTTACCTGTTGCAATATCAACCCCTACCCCCAAAGCACCTTGATGTAAATTAGCTTTACCGTCAGATTCCTTTGTAGGTAAACGAACCATAGCCATAACAGGCACACCATGAAAAACAATAATACGAATATCTGGCACACCCTGATAGCTTATATGCGAAAAAACAGGATCAAATTCTACGCAAGCTTCAATAATAGCTTTATCTGGTAAGCCTCCCAAGCTATACATTCCACTAATAATTTTAGAGCAATGGTATTTAATATCATTAATAGAAAAAACACTTCCATCAACTTTATAATACCGTTCTCCAAATTTTCTTTTAATAACTAAAATACCATTCCCACCAGAACCACGAGAAGGTTTAATTGCAAAAGATTCATGCCCATCAAGAATTTTTTCAAGATGTCGCAATTCATGCTGACAATGCAAAATTCCATAAAGCTTAGGAACATTAAGCCCTGCACCTAGTGCAAGATTTTTAGTTAGAACTTTATCGTCAACTAAAGGATAAAGCGAGCGTTTATTTAATGGCAAAATATATTTTGCATTACGTTTGTTTAAAGCAATAACGCCACACTCTCTTATTTTTTTAAAGCGTTCAAATAAATTCATTATTTTCCTTCCGCAAATGCTTTAAAGCGATACAAGTCCATAAGGCGATATCCTGTATAACGACCTACTAATAAAGTAAATGCCAAGAAAATAAGTTGTACTTCAGGATAAACAAAGAGAATAAACTCAATATAGCTAGAAACAAAGATTAAATATGCAATAACAGCAATGCATAAACTGCCTAATCCTTGTCGCAAAGCAGCCGTAGCTCCGTTTTCGTCCCAAACAATAGCCATACGTTCAATAGTCATAGTAAGAATAATCATTGGGAACATGGCAACAGATAAACCAAAGTTAAAACCAAGTCTGTAACTTACAATACTAAGCATAGCCATAATAAGCACAACAATAATCAAAATAGCAGCTAGTCGTGGTACAAGCAATAAATGCAGTTTTTCAAATAATAAACGGAAAAACATACCAAGAGCAACGATTGTACTAAACAAAATAATACCAGCTAATAATTTTGTTTGCACAAAAGCTAAAGCTACAAGAATAGGCATAAATGTACCAAAGGTACTGATACCAATAACGTTACGTAAAATAACAAGAAGTAATGCCCCTAAAGGAATGAGCAAAATTGTTTTAAAAAGTTCTTGTGTATCAACAGGCAAACTCAAAAGAGAAAATGCTGTAACAGCAGGTGCTGACTTTTGAATTAACGCAAGGCTACTAGAAAGTTGTGATTCAATACGTTGTTGGACAGAAATATTAATACGTAAATCATCAATACCAACACCCTTAGCAAGTGGAATAGAGCCTCTCCACCAAATTAAAAAGTTTTCTGGTACAGCGAAAATACCATTATTAAAATCAAATGTTGTCCATTTATTATCAATATATACTTCTACCCAGTGAAATAAGGAAAGATTTCGTCCTTCAAATTCAAGAGGAATACCGTGCAATGTATCAGAAGCAATACCAGCTAAAGACAAAATTTTTACCATAAGATTAACTTTTGATAAATTACTTTTTAAACCTTCAACTAAATAAAGTGTATTGCTGTTTGTTGGTTTTTTAATTTCTTCTGCCAAAAGAGAAATAAAACTTTCAGAATCAAAAGATTTTTCACCAATAAAACTAATAAGGTTATCTGCAGCAGTAAGTTGTGCTTCTGTAAAATTTAAATCACTAAATTGAGGAGGAGGACTATCTGGCACACTATATTGTTCATCTTTTTGACGAATAGCAGCAGAATAATAAATAATTTGTTTACCGTCAGCCCGTCTTTTTGTTAACCGTACAGATCTATTTTTGGGATCTGCTTCATTATACACAGCTCCATAACCACGAGCAACAATATGTTCATTACTAATATCATATAAATAGTCAGAACGAGGTAATTGCAATGTAAGGCTTGTAGCGTTATCTTTTGCATCAAAAATAATTTCTGCTTCAATATTCCACCAGTTAGAATCTTCATCTGGTTTCAAAGGAAAACCTAAAACAAAAGCTTTATAGCTAAAAATACTAACAGAAATAACAATTAAAAGTGTACAAAGAATTTTAAAAAAGGAAAAATTTTTCATAAATTACTCAGTAAAAATAAATTTTTTGGAAGAATCTACCAACACACCATTTTCAAGGAAATTTCTTCCAAGAAGAACTCTATACTCAAAACCAGCTCTATTAGCTAAGTTTACTTCTACACTTTTAGCTATGTGTCCTATTTTTATATGTAAAAGTACAACAGGACGATCTTGAAGTCCTCCAGTTCTTAATTTAATTTGTGTAATACGAGTACGTTCTGCTGTGATATTTATTTTTTTATCCTTATCTATAAGCAAATTAAATTCAACAAAAGTTTTTTTCCCATCTTTAAATGTTCGAATAACTTCCGCATCAACAGAACAAAAATCCGCTCCTGTATCAAGTTTTGCTTGTACAAGATTTCCATTAATTTTTACATGCTCAATATAACCAGCTACTTCTGCCGTATCTTTAGAACAACCTGTTATAACTACCATAAGCATACTCAACACTGCAAAAACAATATGTTTCATGTAGCACCCATCAGTACAAATTTTGAAAAATTTTTACCATTTTTCTTTGATAAGTCAATATTTTTAAATTATCATAATATAACATATTGAAATAACAAACTGTTACGTTTATTTTAAAGTTTTACGTATATTTTGAGTGGAGCATAAAAAAACGCCCTAAGGCGTTTTCATTATTCTTTATAGGCAATACAAGCAACTTCTACTCGAATATCACTCATAAGTTTTGCTTGCACAGTTACTCTTGCGGGAGAATGTTCTGCTTTAAAATAACTTGCATAAACTTTATTAAAATCAGCAAAATCTCGTGGATCATCAATCCAAACTTCCACTTTTATAATATCGTCCATGCTATATCCAGAAGTTTCAACAACTTTTTTCACATTATCCATTGTTACTTTTGCTTGAGTTAACATTGTACCAAAAACAATAGCCCCATTTTCATCACGTGGTACTTGCCCTGATACATATAAAAATCCCCCTGCACTCACTGCCTTTGCAAAAGGCAAAGCTCCCTCTTTTGGTAAACCAAATCTTTTAATACTCATAGAAACTCCTTTTTTCTCCATATTTTAAGATAATTTTTTATATTGCAACTCAAGAATATTAATGTTACAAAAATTTACACTGTTACATTTTATTACAAGGAAAATTATGCCACTCTCTTACCAATCAAGTAAGGATATGGAAAAAGCAATCTCCCTTTCTCTTGAACGCTCAACTGTATATAAAATTAATCCTAATATTACTCAAGCTCCAGAAAATGCAAAATTATTACAAGGTGAATTGCAAGAACTTATCCAATCACACTCTCATTTCTATCAAGTCGCTATTGAAGAAATACATTCTCTTTATGATATTATTAAAAATACAGGCTACTGTCTTACTTTAGCCGAATCTTCTGGATATATTCTTTATACTATGGGAGATACTGAAATAACAGAAGAACTTAATAAAAGAAATTATACAACAGGGTATCGTTGGTCAGAAATGGATATGGGAACTTGCGATATTAGCCTTGTATTAATTGAAAAAAAACCAATTCTTTTGACAAGTGAAAAAATGTATGCTCATTTTTCTTCTGATATAAGCAGTGCCTGTGCTCCTATTTTTGATGAAACAAATACTCTTATTGGCACAATTTCTCTTAGTGGATATACCCCAAATATGCATATTCACTCCTTAGGATTAGTTTGCCAAACAGCCAAAAATATTTCTTCTAAATTAACAAAACAAAGTGAAATAAAAGAACTGCAAACACGTTATAATTATTTAAATGCGTTATTAGAAACAAGTTCTAAAGGTATTATCACTATTAACTTACAAGAAAAAATCCAAAAAGCAAATCAAAAAGCATTAACTATTTTTAATTTACCACCTAATTATCAAGAAACAAAACTTTCTAGTATTCTTAATCTTGATTTATCACCCATTTTAAAACAAGAAACAAATTTTCTTAATCACGAAATTAATATTAATAATATTCTTTATTTTCTTGATATTGTTCCTATAATTGAAGAAGAAAAAACTATTGGGGCTATTATTCGACTTGTTGATAAACAAGAATTTGTTCTCCAAAATATGGAAGTTACAAACCTAAAAGCACACGTTACATTTGATTCTATTATAGGAAATAGCCCTATTATCCAAGAAGCTCTTGAAATAGCTAAGGTAGCAGCAAGTAGTAATGCTCCATTACTTTTAAATGGTGAAAAGGGTGTAGGAAAAAAGCTTTTTGCTCAAGCTATTCACAATATGAGCAAAAGAAAAGATAAACCTTTTGTTACATTAAGCTGTTCCGAAATTCCAAGCGAATTACTTGAAAAAGAACTTTTTGGTTATGAAGAAGAAAGCAATCATCGTTTCCAACGTGGTATACATTTTGGAAAATTAGAACAAGCAAATCAAGGCACATTATATATAGATGAAATAGCTAATCTTCCTTATGGATTGCAAAGTGAAATACTCAAAGCTATGCAAACAGGGCATATCCACCGTGTTGGCAGTTCTGTACCTATTCCTTCTGATGTACAATTTATTTGCTCTACCTCAAAAGATTTAAAACAAGAAGTGAGTAATAATAATTTTAGACAAGATTTACTTTATAAAATCAGTATGTTATCTATTACTATACCTCCTGTACGTGAAAGAAAAGAAGATATTCCTTTACTTATAGATTATTTTCTCAAAAAATTTGGTAATCTTTCCTATGAAAAACATCTTAATTTAAAAATGAAAACTCTATTATCCGAATACCCATGGTATGAAAATGTTTATCAAATTGAAAAAGTTATTGAAAGGGCTGTACATTTAGCAGACGGAAAACCTTTAAAAGCAGATTTTTTTGATTTAGCTGATAAATCAGAAACTTGCTCAACACTTCCTCTTTTAAATACCAATCCTCTTAATTTAGAATCACTTGAAAAAGAAACCATAAAGCAAAGTATTATAAAATTTAATGGTAATATGAGTCACTGTGCAAAAGCATTGGGTATTAGTCGTCCTACATTATACAGAAAAATTGAAAAATATCATATCAAAATTGAAGGAATTACCCTTAATTCATAAAACAGTAAAAGCCCATAAATGGGCTTTTACTATTGAAAAAACTACTACCTTTCTATTAACATACTTTTCTTGTCTTACCTATACAATTTCCTCCAATAATTGCTTTTATTCATAACTATCTAAAGTAATTTTCTTAATTAATATTATTTTATATATAACAATAGTTAGTATAACATTCCCTATCATTAAGTAACACAGCGAAATAAATTCGTTATCTTTTATTATTCCAAAAAGTTTGCCAAAATTTTACTATTACGCAAACTTTAATTATCTAAAAAATATTTCCTTATTCCTATAAAACAACAAAAAAAGCTAATTAGTTGATTTTGTAAAATTTTAACTTCATAATATTGTTACGCTAAAACATTGTTATGATAATTATACAAGACAATTTTTAACCACTTATTATTTTTTTAATTGTAAAACGAAGTGCGACAGGTATTAAAAAAAAGTAGCCCAATACAAAACCTTTATGTAGAATAATATTTGGATAAACAATATACATGGAGGTTTTACTATTGAGCTACACACATCTTACACTAATTGAAAGAGGAAAGCTAGAGGCATAT
>JARHYD010000165.1 GCA_029258655.1 Mailhella sp. | reverse complement strand
TTTTTAATGCTGGCATAAAGATACCTCTTCTAACGTGGTTTTATAGGTTTTAAAAGAATGGTATTCTTTAGTGAAACTTTTGTCAAGAGAACCAACTAAGACTTTTTGCATAAAAAATCGTTAAATAATATTTTTAGAATATATTCCCAATTAAACTTCGTTCTCTAATAATGAGAATAAACAATTTGTAATGTAGTAGCATTAAAAATAGTTAGAAAAAAATAAAGTCAATTTAGAAACACACCCTATTAAAAATCATTTTTAATTTCAAGATAAACACTTACAATATCTTCTTGTCCATTAAGTTCATTTTCAATTTGGGCTTCACGCATAAGTCTACCAATATATTGTAAATGTCTACGTTTTGCTTCTTTATTTGTTATTTTTCTATATTCTTGAAATGCTTGCTGTAAATCATGTGTAAGAGGAAGTTTCGCTAATTTAGCAGGAGCAAGATTTGCAATTTCTTCACCAATTTTTTGTAAAGCAGAACTATCACGCTTTTTTTGAGAACGGCTAATAAAAAGTTCTTCTTCATTATTATCTTTTTCGTATTGATAGCGATTTTTTTTTGCCATTATTGTTCTCTATTATTGTTATTAAATTCTGTATTAAAACGCATTTCTTCTGCCTCTAAACTTTCAAGCTTATCCCCCAACCAATTATAAAGGGCAATGGCTGCTTGGTGGTTAAGCAGTACACGATTATTAATATTACGAAGAATAGTACGTGAATTTTCATCAGAATAACTTGTCACTTCTGGACTAAAACCACCATTTGGTTGAATAAAGCGTTCTGCACAATTTGGAAGTTTATCTTCTTCTGTATAAAAATTTATTTCTATTTCTCCATTTGTATTAATACCACCCCAAACACCATGAGCATATTGCAGAGAAGTATTACTTGGATTATGGTATTCAAAACGTATTTTATTGGGGATTTTTATATCACTCATATAATGCCCTCCATTCTTAGTTATGATATACAGCAAAACAAAGAAAGTAAAGTCTTGGAATATACCAATAATATTTGACACCTATTATAAAGCGTATATACTATTAAAAAGAATTTATAAATGAGGATTACATGGCAAATTATACCAAAGAAATTTTATCTATTCAGCCATACTTTGATATGGAAGCAATTATGGCTTTATTACAAGAAACTCGTCTTGGAGGGCAAGTTTTAGAAGATATGGTAAACACTTTTGAACGCCTTTCAAAAGAATTAAATACTATTATTATAAAAACACAACAAAGTGATTATCTTGTTGTATGGCTTAATGAAAAAGTAGAACAAGAAGCAGATAAAATTTTTGCAGAAGATCCAGAAAAAGGTTTTCGCTTTAATTGTGTTGGACAAGCACTTATCATGAATGCTGTTTATCAAATTATGCCAGAAGTGGAACAAGCAGGCTGTGCTCCTTGTCCAGAACCTAATGAAGATATTAAACAAGCTCTTGAAGTAGAAAAAATTCCATACTTACATGGTGAACCTACACTAAGTAGACGTTTTAGTGTTCTTACAACATTACCATTTCGCGGTGCGTGCGAAATTTGTTATTTACGTGAAGCCTGTCCAAAAGCAAACGGACAAAGTGATTCTTTCCATTCTGTGGAATTACCTGGTTTTAATCAATAAATTATTATGGATAAAAAATGGAAAAAAAAGCAGGAGAAAAAAAAACAGGTTGGATAGGAGGATTTTTGCACATTTTTTGTGCATTAAGTTATTCCCTACAAGGACTTTGGACTGGCTTTAAATCAAGCCTAGCCATACGACAAGAAATAACAATTTTTATTGTTTTAGCTCTACTAGCTTGGTATTTTGACCTCACATATAAAGAAACTTTTTTTTCACTTTGTGGTTGGGGACTAGTTATTGTTGCAGAACTTTTTAACTCTGCCATAGAAGAAGCATTAGATCTTATTACCCGTGACTATTCCCCACAAGTAAAAGCAGGAAAAGATATGGGGTCAGCAGCTGTTTTTTTACTTGTTATAATGAATATATTTGGACAAACAATACTTTATTATCCCATTCTTTTTGACAAATAAGGAGGCTTATTTTCCTTACTAAAACGTATAACCAATTCATTCTGATAATTACACTAATGATATAAAAAAAAATTTTACTCCATAACATTAATAAAAAAGTAAAACTAACTTTTTAGAGGTTTGTGCTATGCAAAATCATTTACGCCTTTTAACTCCGGGACCAACAGCAATTCCTGATCGGGTACGTTTAGCAATGGCAATGCCTATGATACACCATAGAAAACCAGAATTTAAAACAATTATGGAAGAAACTCGCGTGTATCTCAAAAAACTTTTTGGAACAAAACAAGAAGTTCTTCCTTTAGCTAGTTCTGGAACAGGGGCTATGACAGCTGCGGTTACAAATCTTTTTACTCGTGGTGAAAAAGTTCTTGTTACCCAAGCAGGAAAGTTTGGAGAAAGATGGAAACAAATTGCATTATCACAAGGTCTTGAAGTTATAGAAATTGCAAAAACTTGGGGGCAAGCCATACAGGCTAGCGATATTGAAGAAGCATTACAGCAAGATAAAGCAATTAAAGGGGTATTAATCCAAATTTGCGAAACTTCTACAGGAGTTATGCACCCAATTCATGAAATTGCAAAAGTAACACAAAAATATCATGTTCTTTTAGTTGCTGATGGTATTTCCTCTGTTGGAATTTCCCCTGCTCCCCTTGATGAATGGGGAATTGACGCCCTACTCACAGGATCACAAAAAGGACTTATGGTTCCAGCAGGACTTTCTCTTTTAGCTTTTTCCGAAAAAGCATGGAAAAAAACAGAACAAGTTGAACCTTCTTGCTTTTATTTTAATTTAAAAGCAGAATTAAAAAATGTTCTCAAAAACCAAACAAATTTTAGCTCCCCTGTTTCTTTAATTATTGGATTACGCGAAGCTCTTACCATGATTTTTGAAAATGGTACTTTAGATGATTTATACCAAAAACATTTTGCCCTTTCTCAAATGACCAGAGCAGGAATAAAAGCAATGGGACTAGAACCTTTTGCCCGAAATCATTATGCTTGGGGTTTAACTTCTGTTGCAATGCCTAAAGGAGTAAATGCTAGTGATTTAGTAAGCCTTGCAGCAAAAAAAACAGGAGTTGTTATAGCAGCAGGACAAGAACCTATGAAAGATGAAATGATACGTCTTGCCCACATGGGACATATTGATTTTGGTGATATGCTCGCAGGGCTTTATGCTGTTGCCTCAAGCCTACCCCACAAACCACAAGGCTTTAAAGATAGTTATATGAGTATTGCTATGCAAGCATACGAAAATGCTCCAGCCTATCCTAAAACAGCAATTATCTAATTTCTTTGTATGAGGGTATAGTTATCCTCATACAAAATACAATATAATTAAAAATATCTATCCTTCTAACTATGTATTTTTTTTAGCTAACATTATAAACAATTTTACAGTATGTTAAAAATAAAAAATATGAAACAACTTATTTTAATAACATTTTTTTGTTTTGTTACTTCCTTTTCTATACAAGCAAACGCAACCCCTCTTTTTACAAATGAAAAACACGAAGAACTACTTTTAAATAATCAAGAATATGCCATTGCCGATTCTATGCTCAATTTAACATGGCAAACAATAATCAAACAATTACCCAAAAAAGAATTAGATATAATCAAAAAAGAGCAAATAGAATGGCTTGAATCTGGCAGAAGTGAAATGGCAAGCTACTTTATTGTAGAATTTAAAGAAGAGGAAGCATTTATGGTTTCCGTTGTTGCTAGAGTCCAACAACTAAGCCAAAAAATATGGCAACCAGCCCAAGAAGGCAACTATATTTTTGAAGATAAAGTAATCACTATTACAAAAGAAGATGATAACTTATATTTACAAGGTTATGCAAATATAATAAACCCCATGCTCACGCAAAATACCTCTCAAAAAAATACAAATAAAAACACAAAAGAAAAGAAAAAAGAAACAACAAAACAACTTTTATTCCGAGCAGAACTCCCTCAAGAAAAACTCTGGATAGCCACAAAAACAGTAGCAAATCAAACCATCTACTTTCTTACTATCAACGAAGGAATCTGCATTGTCCATGCTCCAAATGCTTTTCCTGTAAGTTTTCAAGGTGTATATAAAAAACAATAAAAGATTTTTATTTGAAATTTTCTTAGGGGGAGGACTTTTTATAAAAAGTCCTCCCCCTAAAACCCCCTTTCAAAAATTTTTATCCCAAAAAACGTTTTGCGTGCAAAACGTTTTTTTCATTTATCATACTAACATATACTAAAATATGTTTCTAACTTAGTATCATTTTTTTCCATCTAAAGTGTGTTTCCAAATTATTTATAATTATAACACATTATTCTCTGATAATAAAAATAAAATAAAGGACTTTTTTATTTTTGAGAAAAAAATTTTTCCTACTCATACCCTAAAATCGGCAAATTTATTGAAATAAGTTTCAATAAATTTGCCTGATTGAGGGGGCTTGGGGGAAATCATTTCCCCCAAAGAAAAAATAAAATAAGGTTAATTTAGGGCTGTTTCCAAATTATTTATAATTCTTTCAACATACTAAACTTATAAAACAAAAAATATTTTCATAAAGTCACTGACCTAATAAGTTTCACTCTCTGGAAGCGAGGAGCAAAGCGACTTGCTGAAAGAGTGTGAAACTGGGGGGCATTGCTTGGGGGTGCAGGGGGTGGAGAGCAAGGGGGGATTTCCCCCCGTTAGCTTACCTCCTATTCGGGTCAAAGGGGTGAAACCCCTTATAAAACGTGATACTATGTAATAGTAGAATAAATAAGAAAATGTTATATAAAAACAAGAAAAATAAAAATTAATTTAGAAACACACATTAATTTAAAAACAT
>JARHYD010000129.1 GCA_029258655.1 Mailhella sp. | reverse complement strand
AATATAAAATTTTTCTTTTTTATTTTACAAATACTTTGCCTTCTCTTGATAGTTTAATAGTTAAAGCTATGATTAAAAGCTTTTGTCAGCAGACAAAATTTTTAAGGAGATTTTATGAAGGCTTATTCTCGTTTCAGTAAAAAAATTTTACTTTCACTTTTTACGTTTATTGCATTAACAAATATTGTTGCATGTAATAGTTCACAGGAAGAAAGTGAAGCCACAGTAGATTACAATTCATTACCACTAGAACAACTTATTGAAAAAGCTAAAAAAGATGGGGAAGTTCATTCTGTTGGTATGCCAGATACATGGGCAAACTGGATTGAAACTTGGCAAGATATAAAAGGAATATACAATATTAAGCACACAGACTTAGATATGTCTAGTGCAGAAGAAATTGCTCTTTTTAAAGAAGAAGGTAAAAAAGGAACAAAAGACATTGGCGATGTAGGGCAACAATGGGGACCTGTTGCAGAAAAAGAAGGCGTAACTTTAAAATATAAAACAAGTTATTGGGACGAAATTCCAAGTTGGGCGAAAGATGATGACGGAGATTGGATAGTTGCGTATTATGGTACAATTTCCATTATTACAAATAATAAAATTGTAAGTAATCCACCAAAAAGTTTTGCAGACATTTTAAATGGTGATTACAAGGTTACTATTGGGGACGTTTCAACAGCAGCACAAGCCCAACATGCAATTTTAGCAACAGCGTATGCTATGGGGGGCAGTATTGATAATCTCCAACCAGCGTATGATTTTTGGAAAAAATTAGCAGAACAAGGAAGACTTGATATTGGTGATACAAGTGTTGCTCGTATTGAAAGTGGTGAAATTTCAGTTTGTTTATTATGGGATTATAATGCCTTAGGTTATCGTGACAATGCTGTAAAAAATAACCCTAATGCTTCTTTTACCATAAATATTCCTTCTGACGGTAGCGTTCAATCAGGATACAGCACCATTATTAATAAAAATGCCCCAAATAAAGCTGCTGCTTGTCTTGCAAGAGAACATATACTTAGTGATAAGGGACAAATTAATTTAGCAAAAGGCTATGCAACTCCTATCCGTAATGTAAAACTTCCTGCAGAAGTCCAAGCAAAACGTATTGACGCATCACAATACGGTAAAAATATCCGTCAAGTTGATTATCAAAAATGGACAAAAGTTTGCCAAGAACTTATCACATACTGGCAAGAAAATATTATCCCTGCACTCCACTAACCGTATAGCGATGGTTTTACCATCGCTATTTTTTCTTTTTTTATGAAATATTTAAGCAAAAAAATACCTTATATAGCATTATTTCCTTTCTTATTTGTTGTTTTTTGTTATGAATTTTTACCCCTTGTTGAACTTGCTATAAGTAGCCTTACAGGTAAACAAAGTGGAAGTATTGGGTTTGAAAATTTTATACGAATTTTTACAACGCCATTATATCAAAAATCTATTATAAATAGTATTTATATTAGTTTATTTTCATCAATAATTGGATTAATCATTGCCTTTTTGGCAGCACATTTTTGCCATGAATCTAGCCCAAAAGTTCAGCAACGAATGGCAATGATTTTAAATATGACCTCAAATTTTTCAGGAATACCATTAGCTTTTGCCTTTATGATACTTATGGGAAATACTGGTATACTAACACTTCTTGGAAAAAATTTTTCCATACCTTTTCTTGATGGTTTTAATTTATATGGCACTGATGGGCTAATGATAGTGTATATTTATTTTCAAATTCCTCTTGCCACTATTTTGCTTATTCCTGCATTCAATGGAATAAAACCCCAATGGAAAGAAGCAGCTATTATTTTAAATGCAAATAGCTTCAACTACTGGGTAAAAATAATAATTCCCTATATGATACCAAGCCTTTTAGGAACGCTAAGCGTTTTATTTGCCAATGCATTAGCAGCTTATGCAACGGCATACGCTATTGTTATGAATAATTATGCACTGCTAGCACTACAAATTACCTCTAAATACAAAGGTGATGTGCAAATAGATAAAGCAACTGGCGGAGCTTTAGCTATTATACTGATTTTACTCATGGTTATAGCAACAGTAATAAATAATTATTTTATGAAACGTAGTGTAAAAGGAAGATCTATTATATGACACGGAATAACAGTTTATTATCAAAAATTTTTCTCATTATTTTATCTTGTTACCTTCTTTTGCCTTTTGTCGTTACCCTTGTTTATTCAGTATTTATGGAGTGGACAAATGGTATACCTTCTGGCTTTACGTTACGAAACTATACGCTACTTTTTTCAGACATTGAATTTTGGCTTTCCATTGGCAGAACAATTTTATTATGTACTGTAAGTGTGCTGTTTACCATTATTATTCTATTGTTAGCAATGTATGTTGTTGTAGTTGAAAATAATAAATTAGGTAATTATATGCAATTTATTTGCATGATTCCGTATGCACTTCAAGGTGTAATTTTATCCATTAGTGTTATTTCTCTTTATTCAACTTCAGAAAGTATTTTATCAAATCGTATACTTATGCTTTTTGGGGCATATTCAATTTTAGTTCTTCCTTATATTTATCAAGGAATACGAAATTGTATGAACTCTATTGATGCCAAAATGTTACTAGAAGCAGCACAAATGTTAGGTTGTAATAAATTTATTGCCTACATAAAAATTATTTTGCCAAACATTATTTTTGGATTGCTTATTTCAGCATTACTTGCAGAAAGCATTGTTTTTGGGGATTTTGTTCTTGCAAACAATATCACAGGGAATAACTATCAAAATGTTCAAGTATATCTCAATAAAAAAATGTTTACTTCCAGTGGGTTATCAAGTGCTATTGTTGTTGTAATTTTCTTTGTTGTTTTTGCAATAACAGGCTTTTTATTAAAACTTCAAAACTACCGCAAAAAAGGATAATATCATGTGCTATATTTCTTTTAACAATGTTACAAAAAATTTTGGTAATAATACGGTATTAAATTCCATAAACCTTGAAATTAAAAAAGGACAATTAGTTACCTTGCTTGGACCTTCTGGTTGTGGAAAATCTACGCTTTTACGCTGTTTAGCAGGACTTGAGCAAGTTTCTGACGGGACAATTTTTATTGATAATAAAAATGTTACTAATTTAGCTCCAAACAAAAGAAATATTGGTATGGTTTTTCAACAGTATTCCCTTTTTCCCAATATGACAGTTGCACAAAATATTGCTTTTGGGTTAAAAATGCAAAAAAAATCAAAAGAAGAAATAAACAAGCAAGTGCAATATGCTCTTGAACTTGTTGAACTTGGCGGAAAACAAAACTATTATCCTTCTAGTTTGTCAGGGGGGCAACAGCAAAGAGTAGCCCTTGCTAGATCCATTGTTACAAAACCAAAAGTTCTTTTATTAGATGAACCTCTTTCAGCTATTGACGCAAAACTGCGACGCTCCCTTCAATATTGTATTCGTGAAATTCACGAAGAAATGGATTTAACAACAATTTTTGTTACGCACGACCAAGACGAAGCTATGATAATGTCTGATGTAATTCAACTCTTTAATGCAGGTAAAATTGAACAATCAGGAAGTCCTGTTAATGTTTACACTTCACCTGTATCAATTTTTGCTGCAAGCTTTATTGGCAATTATAATCAAATTAATGGGACGGAATTTTCACAACTTACAGGAATGGCAGTACAGGAAAATTACACCATTGTTATTCGCCCTGAAACAATCACATTAACCAAAAATAAACCTGATTTTTCAGATAATTGCTACATTCTACATGGAACTGTTTTAGGCAATACTCCACGTGGTAATGTGTTGCGATATAAAGTGCAAGTAAACGATACTATTTTCCGTGTTGACGCTCTTTTTAGAAGTTTTCATATGTTTGAAAATAATAGTGAAATATTTTTATCAATTCCAAAACATGATTGCTTAGCCATTGCTAATAATTAACGGAGCATAGCATGAATATAAATAAAATCGGATTACCACAAAATAAAAACCAATATAAAGGAAATTTACATAGTCACACAACAAATTCCGACGGTTGTCTTACACCAGAAGAAGCTGTTTTGCTTTATAAAAAAAATAATTATCATTTTTTATGTCTTAGTGAACACGATAAATACACAGATTACCGAAATGAATTTAATGATGAAAATTTCATTATTTTACCCGGCTTAGAAGCCTCTGCAACGTTGTATGTAAAAAATAATTCTTCAAGACGAGTAAAAACCCACCATATTCATGGTATCTTAGGCTCAAGAAATATGCAAAAAAATGCAAAAAAACTTTTTTCCCATATGGAATACCTTACTCCAAATCTTTATTATGATAATTGGGACGGGCATACAGTGGCACAAAATCTTGTTAACGAATTACTAGAACATGGCTGCCTAACAACCTATAATCACCCTGTCTGGAGCAGAGTTGAGTTAAAAGAATTTCAATATGTAGAAAATGTCTGGGGATTAGAAATATATAATTATAATACCGTCAATGAAAGTGGTACAGGCTATGATGTGACTTATTGGGATTGTATTTTGCGAACAGGAAAACAAATTTATGGCGTTGCTTCCGATGATAACCACAATGAAGGACTATTTGATGATGCGTGTGGGGGGTGGATTCAGGTTTTTGCTGATAGCCTTACCCATGATTCTATTATTGAAGCCATGCTTAAAGGAGATTTTTATTCTTCAAGTGGTCCAAAAATTTATGCCTATGAAATAAAAAATAATGTGGTTCATATTGAATGTAGCCCCTGTAAACGAATTAATTTTATTTGTGGTGGCGACATTAATGTGGGGATAACACAAATTGCTAAACAAAATGAATATATTAGCCATGCAGAGTATATATTAAAAGGTTCAGAAACTTATGTTAGAGTTGAATGTATTGATTACAATAATAATATAGCTTGGACAAATGCAATTTTTATCAACGAAAGCCTATAAATCTATTATCATCAAATTAGGGTGTGTTTTTAAATTAATTTTTATTCTATTTTTTTCTTTGGGGATTACATTGTCTTTATCCGCAACTTCCTTTGTCATAACGGCTAAAGCAAAATGATTTCCCCTAAGCCCTTTCAATCAGGCAAATTTATTGAAATATATTTTAATAAATTTGCCTGATTGAGGGTATGAATAGAAAATCTTTTTTCTCAAAAATAAAAAATTTATTTATAATACCACTACACTGTAAGTCTTTTATTTTCATTATTAGAACACAGAGTGTTAATTATACATAATTTGGAAACACACCATAAATTTTTTTCGTAAGTTACATTATAAAATTTACCTCTTTTAGGGTGTGAATAGAAAATCTTTTTTCTCAAAAATAAAAAATTTATTTATAATACCACTACACTGCAAGTCTTTTATTTTTATTATTAGAATACAGAATTTTAATTATACATAATTTGGAAACACACCTTAAATTTTTTTTGTAAGTTATATTATAAAACTTACCTCTTTTGGTTAGAAGTTTTTAGTGCTTATTGGTATTATGAAAAATTGATAAAACATAAGCCCCGCAAGGGTTTTTATTACTTACGGGGCTTTTTGAAAATTTTTATCTGGTGGAGGCGGGGGAAATTTTTATTTTAACATATTTATTTGATATAATTAGAAATAAAATTTATTTTAAAATTTTTTTGCCCATGTGATGTACACGTAATATTATTAAATTATTTTTATATATTGACTTTATATAATTAATGATAATTTATATATTATCATATAATTTAGGAGGTTTTTATGAAAAAAAAAGATAACCATAAGCAACAAGTATGTCAAAGTTGGGATAAATTATATACAAAATTTTCTCAATTAAATCACATTAAAGATAATATTATTTGTCCTAGTTGTAAATCTTATAATTTTATACCTTCTTCCATAGATTTGCAAGATTTAAATGATATAAAATTTAAATGTTTGGATTGTGATGAGTCTTTTAATTTTGAAGAATTGGTTAAAAGTATTTATAAAGATGAAGAATATATTTCTATAACAGATGGAGGAAAAAGAATTATTTGGGATTGTCCAGAATGTGGAACTGAAACCTTTATTTCAACATTAGGTTTGTGTTTAGCATGTGAAAAGGAGCTTCAATATACACAGTGTGAGCGATGTGGAGAAAATTTATCTCCTGAAGAACAAGAGTACGGTGGATTATGTAGTTATTGCAACCATCAGTATGAGAAAGTGATGGATGAATAATATAGAATTACACCAGATAGCTGGTGTAATTCTATATTAATTTATATAAATTCTCAAAAACTTTTTACTTCCTCATACCAGCTTAAAGCTTCCATATTTGGAGATTGATAGACTTGTTCAAAGTGGGAGTATAGGTCTTTATATGTTAGATTATTTTGGAGAATAGTTTTTAAATCTGTTGTTTTCAAGGGAATAATTTTTAAACCTTGTATAAAATGATCATGATTAGTTGTATCGTACCATATATATGTTTTTCTGCCTCTAAAATCAGAAATAATATTAACATTTAATTTATTACTGATAAATATAGAATAAGATTTTATATTATTGCTTCTTAATATATGTTGTCCTAAATGCCTAGTAACAGGTTCTAATTCCATTGCTCTTTGTGAATTGGCATTAGCAAGTGTAGCTTCTAATAAAAGATTATGGGCAGGATATTGATTTGTTTCAGAATATTCATAAACTATATCTGCTTCACCTCCGCTAGCGTGAGTTTTAGGTAATAAGTCTGCTTCTAAAGATAATTTCATATAATCTAAAATTTTTCCTTGTCGCTCGCTTATTTTATACCATATTATCCCAAGAATATATTCAAAAATGGTTGGAATATCTGCGTTATCAGTTATGTATTCATTAATTTTATCATCATTTCTATTTTCAAAATATTCTAGTAATTGAATGAGTTTTTCATTGCTAAACTTTGTATCAATCATTTTATTTAATTTTGTGTAGCGATGTTGTTCTATTGTGTTTTGTGCTTCGGTTATTGTATTGATATTCGTATGAAATTCTTCGTTAATAGCTGTAATGAAATCTTGTTCATTAAAAGAAAGTTCTGGTAAGATTTCATGTAGCGAAATATTATCATGTAATGTTTCTGTTTTAGAAAAAGCATACGCTAATAGATTAGATTCAATATTTTTGAAAATATGTTTTGGAAGTATATCTAATTTTACTGTATTGTCTTCAAAAAGAATAATATCCGTATTTTTAATATATCGTTTATTTAAATCAAAATAATCCGTAAGCGTTGCTTTTGCTTTAAATAAATGCATAAATTGAAAAAAGAGGGTTTTTAATTCTGTTTCATTTTGTATTGTATTGAAAACAGTATTATTTAAACTTTCTCGTCTATTATTTTTTATAGTTTTTTCATATTGTGTGGAAAATAAAAAAGAACGCCAATATTTTCCTATAATAATATCTTTTGTTGCTTTATAAAGAGGTAAAAGATTTTCAGAACCATTAAGAAAAACGTTTTTTAACTCCAAATAAAAAGGATAATATGCTTTATCAAAAGTTCTGCTTTTTCTATTTATCCCAATAGTACAAATAAGTTCTTCTGTTACAGGATTATTTAATAATGATGCTTGTACTTCTTGATAGTTTTCCATTGAAAAAAGTATTTCAAGAATAACAGTATCAATCGATTTTTGGTTATTTCT
The DNA here is from genome assembly GCA_029258655.1 of Mailhella sp. Classification (GTDB taxonomy): domain Bacteria; phylum Desulfobacterota; class Desulfovibrionia; order Desulfovibrionales; family Desulfovibrionaceae; genus Taurinivorans. The sequence continues at coordinate 41,861 of JARHYD010000129.1, read as the reverse complement.
AATTTCTGCGATAACATTTATTATTTTGTTTGTTAATCTTTCATTTATGCAAAGGGGAAGTAAAAAAGTAAATTCATCATACGTTAAATATTCAAATTTTGACAATAAATACAATAAAACAAAATAAGGACGAATATATTCTCCATTAAATTCATTGTATGTTTTAAGCATTTGCATAAAATAAAGATAACTATCTTGCGGAATAGTAAAGATATTATCAGATGTAAAATTATTATTTTTACTTAATTCAAGTAATTTATTACCCACAGGAGAGAGTTTTCTTTTTGGGGTTATTAATCCTATATCAACTAATCCAGAAGTTTTTTCTCGAGCATCCTTAGCTTTGCGACTGGCATCGCCTACTAAAAAATTATGTTCTTTCATAAAATCATAAAAAGAACTTTGCAAAGAAGAATTACCTTCCCAATCTTGATGAAGATTTTCTGGAATTGTCCAAAATTTATCAAGTAATAGCAATAACGTTTCTATTTTTTGGTTAAAATTTTTAGTCCGAAAACTTGTTGTCCCAAAACTCCAACAGTAACTTTTATATGCTATATTTGGATTTGGATAAGGCATATTATTCCCCTTTATAATTAATAATTAAAACTTCTTCACAAATACTATTTTTGTCCTTTGTTTGATAATTTGAATTAGCATAAGAATTTTTTATTGGAATTACTTGAATATGCGGATATTTTTTTAACCAAGTACAAAGTAATGTATTTTCTTTTCCTTTATTTCGTAAAACATTAGAAAGTGCAAAACGAATGTTTAATGTATCTAATTTCTCTAAGAATAAAAGTAAATTTTTTTCCTTTTCTTCTGTCCATCCACCATTTTCATTATAACTAGCACAAGTGATAAGATAGGGTGGATCAATATAAACAAAATCATCTTTTGTTAAGCTTGAAATATCAAAATCCATAAAAGAAAAAGCTGTAAAAGAACATTTTTTTTCTTGAATAGCTTGCATAAATTCAATAAGTTTTTCTTGAATTTTTTTGTTAAAATCACGCTTTCCAACAGGTAAATTAAATTGTTCTTTACTGTTAAAACGTATTTGATGATTAAAAGAATAAATAATTAAAACAAAAAGCATTATATAGTAATGATAATCTTTTTGTTGTAATAAATTAAAATCTTTTCGTAGAGCTGTAAAGGCTTTTTTATTGTATTGTCCTAATCCTGAACTACTTTCACAATTATAATATGCATATCCATATAATGCAGAATTTGAAAGATTATATTGATTAATAATAGTGAGAATAGAATCTATTATTTTTTGTGTAGGAGTATTTTTAAGTATAGAATATAATTCTATAATTTTTTGATTGTTATCATTAAAAATATAGTGTGTTGCATGAGCATTTATTCCTACATTACAACCTCCGCAAAATAAATCAACAAAGGTGTGAATATTTTTAGGAAATAACGGTAATATTTGAGATAATAATTTAAACTTGCCTCCAGTGTAATTCATAGGAGATGCTATTGTTTTTTTTTGCTTAAAACAAGTACAAAGAAATAAGCGTTCCGCGTTTTCTTGAATATTAGATTTTCCAGTTGTAAAAGCTTTATAATTTTCTGTAAAAATTTTTACTGTTCCTTTTTTTTGTAAAATTCGTAAAATATCTTCATCAGAAATTTTTGCATTAGAACGGTCATTGCCTTTATTTGCCATATTATTATAAGAAAATAAAATATATTTGGCATTAATATTATCAATAAGTTCTTCTAGTGCTTTTGTTGCATTTTGGGTACAATATTCACTTTTTAAATGGTTTCTATCCATTTTTTTAGCAATGCCAAAAACTTCTGGTTTTTCCCATTTTGCTACATTTTCTAATAAATGATATGTATCACAATATTGCCTAGAATTATATGGGGGGTCAATATATATAAGGTCTGCTGAAATTTCTTTTACAAGTTGATTTGCGTCTTTATTATAGCATTGATTAAGTTTATTATTATGAGGAAAAACTTCAGGCACAGCAAGTTCTAATTCTTTTGAAAGCGTTGCATTTTTTATATAGGCATCATAATGTCCACAAGTATTTGCTATTCTATCCATTCCATAAAGTAAAGAAGTGATAAGAATAGCTCTTTCTCTTTCATTGATAATTCCCAAATGATAATTTTTTTCTATATCTTCTCTAATATATCCTATTTTTGCACAAGTCTTATGACTAAAATAGGTATCTGAAAAATTTTTAGTCATGTAATTTTCTTGTGTTGGCTGTATAGAATTATAATATGTTATAAATTCTATAATTCTTTTTTTATTAAAATCTTGACTTCCAAACCATGCTATATTGCTAATATAGTTACTATACAGCAAATCATTAGTAATTATTTGTTTATCAACAAAAGCAGAAGATACTGCTCCTGTACCTGCAAAAATATCCGCAATAGAATTTACTGAAAAACATTCTTTTTTTACAATATGATGAATGATAGGCAATAATTTATATTTATTGCCTAAATAACGCCTATTATGAATTTGCGTTGTTTTAAAAATATCTTGCTTTTCTAATAAATTTAACATACTTTTAAAATAATTATTCCAATAAAAATATTTTGTTAAACAAATTTAATATAATATACTGGAAAAGACAAGCAAGATAGTCCAGCATAATTTATGAAAAAAAGGAGAAGCGTTAAATCAATAATTTAATAATATTGAGTAAAGGAAGTATTATTTAAAAGAACTTTTTAATAATAATTTATCTTTTTTTATTTTATTCCTATCTTACTTTAAGATATAGAAATAATTAAATTTTAAATACTTTTACTATACATATATTGTAAAATAATTTATAAGTATGTCAAGAATTAATATATACTTATCTTGACAACTGATAACAATATAATTACTTATGAGAAGCAATTAAATTTAATAAGGAGGAAATGTTATGAGTTTGACTCCACAGGCAATGGCAAGAGACATTTTGCTCCAATATTGGGATGGTTTACTACCTGTTAATCCTGTTACTATTGCTAAGCAACTTGATTTAAAAGTTATTTATGGTGGATCTGATTTAGAATTAAGTGGTTCCTTTGACGATAAAACAAATACTATCTTTATTAATGAGCTTGATAATATTAATAAACAACGTTTTACTATTGCACATGAAATAGGTCATGCTGTTTTAGGTCATGGTTCAAGCCCAAGAACAAAAATTCGTTATAATCGGAAAAATTTTCAATTTAAAGAATATGAAGCTAATCTTTTTGCGGCAGAACTTCTTATGCCAATCGAAGCTATTAATTATATGATTAAACAAACAGAAATAAGTTTAAAAGAAATGGCGGAAGTATTTTCTGTTTCTAATCAAGCCTTGGAGATACGTCTAAAAAGATTAGGTTATTTATTATGAGTAATAATAAAAAATTACACATAGCAAAATTTAAGATAAATAAAAATAAATTAAAAACAGGGAAAAAAGTTTCAGAAAGTAAATTTGCAACTCGAGATTCTTCTTCTTATATTAATGTACCAGAAAAATGGAAAGAAAAATCAATAGACTTAGAAAGAGAAGAATTCAAATTGCAACTTTTTCATAAAAAACTTCTTTTTTTTATCTCGTTATTGCTAATAGTAATTTTATTCCTATGTTTTATTGTCTTTTTGGCAATGTTCTGGTATTCTGGAATAAATGAACCAAAACCTTTTTATAAATTAATAAAAGATGTTCCTTATCTTATTATAATTATTTTAGCTTTATGCTTAGCTCCAATAACTATTATTTGTTCATTAATAAAAAATGTATTTAAAGAAAAATTCAAAAATGAAAATGATGAAAATGCTCTAAGTAATAATCCTTCTACAATGCTAGTAAAAGAACTTATGCACATAATAACAAATAAAAATTAAAGGGAATATAAACTCCTTCTTTTATACTATACTTATATTGTAATATTATATTTTTTCAGCTTCCGCGATTTCAAGCGGAACAATAGCAAGGGTTTTGCCAAGCGGAGCAAGGAGTTTTAGCACTGTATCAAGCTGGGGGCTGGTTTGTCCTGTTTCCATGCGGGCAATGACGGGTTGTTTTACTCCGCTAAGTTCTTCCAATTTCTTTTGGCTTATGCCTTGTTCTTGTCGTGCTTTTATGATTTCGCTAATAAGGGCAACTCGCAAATTACTTTCTCGTATTTCTTCGGTGGTAAAGAGTTCTTTTTGAACATCTTCCCAAGAACTGCCAAGAGCGGAATTATTTATTGTTTTCATAATGTTACCTCGTTAATCTTGGGTTAATCCCCGTTCTTTCAAGTCTTTGAGTTCTCGTTTTGCTTGCTCAATTTCTTTGCTAGGGGTTTTTTGTGTTTTCTTCATAAAATAGTGTAAAAGAACAAAACTATCATTTACCCATGCCACAAAAAAAATTCTATCACGTTGGGGACGAAGTTCCCAAATTTCTCCGTCAATATGTTTTATAAATGGTTCGCCAGCTATTGTGCCATGTTCGCTTAAGATATTGATATAATCTTGAATTTTAGTGGCTTTTATGCGATTATTTTTATCTTTTTTAGATAAAAGGTCTTTTATATACTCTAAAACTGGTTCTTTACCATTTTTATCCTTATAAAAATAAATGGAATATTTTCCCATTTGCTACTCCATAAAGAAAAAATAAAATGTCTTTTTTAGCTTGTCAATAACTTTTTAGTTATTGAAAATTGTTTACATTTAATTATTTATAAGCTTCGGAAGGATATTATATAAAATAAATAATAAAATACTTGTACTTAGACTAGCTATAAATGACGTTAAGAAAATAGAGTACGACCACGAAGAAGAAATATTTTTATGTTCTTCTTGAACAATATGGAGAAGATTATTTGTTTCTTCTGCTGTTTTACATACAGCATTAAAAGGTACTTGCACAGAACTTTTATAATTATTATAAGCTTTAACGTGAAAGCCCTGTATCTCGCTGGAAAGTTTTTTGAGATCTTTGTCTATCTCGACAAAGTTCTTTTTCAAGTCTTGCAAAGTTTTCAATAATTCTTGATTGTTCTGTAATTTTGTTTTCTCCTGCTGATTGAGGAGAGCTAAACGCATTTCCAAAAGTTCCTGTTCGTTCAGCGGCTGTACTTGCTGTTGTGCCTGTTGTGTTGTTTGTTGCGGTGTATGCACTGTCTGATGTCCGTTTGTCTTGGCTGTATTCATGGCGGATTGGTTCATGTTCCGTAACATATCCATTTTCATAATATAATCCTTTTTTCTGTAATGCATTCCAAGTAAAACTTTTTCCAAGTTTACTTCCTTTAAAATTAATACCGTTTAAAGAAAAACTAATCCCACTAATTTTGCCTGTGCTTGCCTGATTGAGTTTAACTTCAATATTATTTTTATGGAGTTCATTAATAAATTCTTGTAAGGGCATAGGGCGTTGTAAAATATTATCAATACAATTTTGCAAGAGCACATACGTACTGATGGCTCTTGTTTTCTGATTGCTTGTTCTAATTCACCTTTTTTAGGAGAAGTTTTTTGTACTTCTTTACTATTTTGTACATTAATAAGCCCAAACTCTTTTTCGAGTTTTCGCATAATAACTTCTTGTCGTTTATAATCATAAGAATCATTAACTACTGAACCATCAAGCTCAACACGATTAACAAGAATATGTATATGTGGGTGTTTTGTGTCTGTATGACGACTTATAATATATTGATTATTAGTAAATCCCATATCATTTAGCCATGTATGAGCAACTTTGCACCATTCATTATCTGTTAATGTTTCGTTTGGGTGTATACTAATACTAACATGACAAACGGCTTTTTTTAGGTTTGGGCGAAGAGAACGAACAATACCAAATTCTTGAGCAAAAGCATTTACACTTGCTTTATGCTTTGCCGACATATTAGTATTAAGTAAAATACTTTTCCCTTTTTGCAAATCATACGCAACTGCACCTCGAAATCCTTTCCCTTTTATAGTTTTGGCTATCATTCTTCTTCCTTTTGTTCTATATTCTCTTTTTCAGCTTTATAAAGTCCAAGCAATAACTCTTGCGTTATGCAAATTTCTGTCAAGAGAGTTTTAAAAAGTGCCATATATTGAACAGAAAGTGTTTTTTGCCCTTGATTTATTGAACGTGTTAATTGATTTATATTACTCGCTAAATGCATTAGATTTGCATAAGATTTACGATTTAGCTCAGGAACTGGTGGAGGTGGTAATCTTTTTTTGAGAGCAAAATCTCGTAAAAGTGTTGCAGGACAAATACCTAAATAGTCTGCCTTTTGTTGCAGATTGTCCCATTCATTTTGGTTTACGCGAACCCCTATTGTTTTATAACGGAGTTTTTCTTTTTCTATACAGGGACGCCCTGTTCCTTTTTTTATCTTCATACTAAAATCTCATCTTGAAAGACGTTAAAAAAAATTACAATATTCAATCTTTGGAGTTTACAATTTAGCCTCGCAGAGCAAGCTAGTTTGAGTAAAGCGAAAACATGGCTTGCTTCTATAAAAATATGTTCACAAAATTTGTTTACTGTTTTATCAGAAACAGAATGCAAAATGCCCAAACGTATTTTTACAACTCCAAAAAGAGAGTTGCTTTTGTAGAATTTTTTTTCGTCCCACTGTCTCTATTCTAGGTAAAGGGACAAAGGGACAACATGAGCTAATACTCAAAATCAAGCAAAATTCCACGCAACAGTGTGGGACACTGGGACTAAAATTTATAAAAATAATTAGCATTATTCTATGTCTAATTTTTTCTTTAAGCGATGTACTGTACTTTTTGATATGCCCATTTCTTCTGCACAATCTCTAAGGGAATAGCCCTCGCTTAATAGCTTTTTTAATTGCTCAAGTTCTGCTTCGTGAATTTCAAAAATATCCCACTGCAAAACATTATTTTCTGATTTTAAATGTACTTTAAAAGGAAGAGCGTCTTTGCCTGTTATGCTCCGAGCTTTGGTAAGATGTATTTGAAATCTTGCTCCTTCTGCCATATTATAAATTTTTGGACGCCGTAAACTAATTACCGTATCCATAATATCTTCACGAGCAGATGTTCCCCTTTGATCGCCTGATTTACCTGCATGATGAACAAGTAAAACGGCAATGCCACGTCTTCGCAAATCAAGAAGCCACGTTTGCATAGGTTGCCAAGATTGAGATTCATTTTCTTTACCTGTTCGGCATAGAGTAGAAATATTATCAAGTACCAATAAATTTATGTTTTTCAAAAAGGGTTCTAATGCCTGTTGCCCTGCACTTGTTGCAAAGTCTGGCATAGAACGATTTTGCATATCAGGAGTTATTAAAGAAAAATTTTGCATTGCTAGTTCAGGTGCTTGCATTCCACAAGCAAGAGCTTTTAAACGTTCTTGCATTGTAATTGCGGGCATTTCACCATCAACATATAATACCTTGCTAGGTTTACTTGCCTGCCAATTATACAATGAAAGCCCTCCTGCTACTGCCAGCGACATACTTAAAGCTGTAAAGGTTTTGCCTATTCCTCTAGGAGCATATAAAATCACTATGCCTTGTGTTGGAATTATTGGTTCTAATAAAAAGCCTCGTTCTGGTAAATCCATAGAAAGAAAATCTGCCATATTCACCATAATTAATTCATTTAATATTTGATGTTGTTGCATGATATTATCAACAGTAACTTTCTGCTCTTGGTTATTCTGTACAAAGTCCATAGAAATAAGTGCATTTTGCATATTATTCCTCACTATTATCCTTTTCTAGACATTGACCAATCCTTGCTATTAAATAACGTATATCCTCTACTCGCCATACTGTTGTTTTTGCTCCTAGCTTTATAGGTTTAGGATAATGTCCATTTTTAACTCCAAGCCAAAACTGACTTTTACTAATAGGTATCACTGCCAAAATTTGTGGTAAACGAACAAAACCTTCTTTGGGAAGTTCTAAATTTTGATTTTTATGTTGTTTCATGTTTCTGTTTTCTCCTTATAAAAAAATAGTCCTAATGGATTTATTAGGACTGTTCTAAACTTGTCCGTACTGGACAAATCAATAGACAAAACAAAAAAAGTTAACAATTTTTCAAAATATTTAAAATTCCCTTGTTTTCCTCATATAAAGCTCTGCCGTTTATAACGCTTCTATAACCGTATTTTTCAAATGTTTCATGGGATAAATCCTTTGAAGGTGTTTCATAAAGAATTTTGCCAATTTCATAATTTTTTAAATTAAAAATATCGAAATAAAAAGCTACTAAGTCTTTAAATTGCTTTTCTTTAAGATTATATTTTCTATAATCAATATGTTTAAATTTTTCTTCGTATAATTGGCGAGCTTCCTCAAACGAATAATTTAATGGCAGATGAGGTGAATATCCTTCAATCTGCGAACAATGGTAAGGTTTATTGCGGGTTGTAAAAATAGCATATAAGCGCAGCATAAATGTTATGGGCAAAGAAACTAATAATAAAAGTATAAGTTCTAAAATATCGCCAAAACTGCATGTTGGTTTTATACGACCTCTAGAAATATTAACCCATTGAATGACTTTTTTCATTATGAACCGAACATTCTCTTCTGTTGCGGTTCTTTCTGGAGGAACTTCAAATATATTGATAAGCTCTTTTGATAAAGGTAATAATTTCAAACAGAAAGCAACTTCTTGTTTATCAAAATACAATCTGTTTCTGGCAAGTATGACTTGACGCTTATTTTCCAAATAAGGAGGAAAAGTATAAATAACCATTCTTTTTCCATTGGCTGTTTCTATCATTTTATGGTGAAAAAGCATCGTTATTTCTTTTGCCCTTATTGCATTTGATAATACTTCAGCACAGTCACATTTTATAGTTAAACATAAATCTTCCAAGCTAATAAGCTGTTCAGGTTTTGCATAGTATTTATTGCTTCTGACAGTTATTGGTTTTATAGGATAATCATCAGGTGTCACAAAAGATTTCATATAATTAATAATATCTTTTATCTTTGTAATTATTTTATTCTTTTTCAACATCATTTTTCAATTCCTCCAAATAATCAGCCCAAGCCTGCATCATACGACGGCGTTCGGGCAAAAATTCTGCATAATTATATGCTGCACGTACACTATCACGTTCGCAGTGGGCAAGTTGTCTTTCAATAGCGTCCCTATTCCAACCAAGTTCATTTAACAAAGTAGACGCCATAGAACGAAAACCATGAACTGTCATTTCTTCTCCTGAATAACCAAGTCTTCGCAATACAACTGTTAATGTATTTTCTGACATAGGAATAGTTTTAGAACGAATAGAAGGAAAAACATATTTCCCTTCACCTGTAAGAGGTTTTAATTCTAATAGAATATTAATCGCTTGTTTTGATAAAGGAACTAAATGCGTACTACGCATTTTCATTTTATGGGCTGGAATACGCCAAATTTTTTCTTCAAAATTAAATTCTTCCCATTCTGCATGACGTAATTCTCCAGGACGAACAAAAACTAATGGAGCTAATTGTAAAGCACAGTATACAGAAAAATGTGATTTGCAATTAGCTAAATCGCGTAATAATTGTCCTACTTTTTTGGGGTCAGTTATACTTGCTAAATGTTTACCTTTTGGAGGAGTCAATGCTCCTTGTAAATCTTGAGCTGAATCACGTTCTGCTAATCCACACGCAATAGCATAACGAAAAACCATAGAACAAATACCACGTACACGTTTAGCTGTTTCTAATGCTCCACGTTTTTCAATAAGACGTAATACCTCTAAAAGTTTTGGAGGAGTAATTTCAGAAATAGGAACTTTACCAAGATATGGAAAAATATTTTTTTCTAGGCGGGTAAGAGTTAATTCTGCGTGTCCTTCTGTCCATCGAGATTTGAATTTTTTATGCCATTCACGAGCTATATTTTCAAAATGGTATTTTTCATCTGTAAGAGCTTTTTCTTGTCTCCGTTTTTCCTGCGGGTCTATACCATTAGCAAGCAGTACTCGCAGTTCATCACGTTTCTTTCTTGCGTCGCTTAAGGTTATCTCTGGATATGAACCGAGTGAAAGTTTATTTTTCTTTCCTTGAAATGAATATCTAAAACGCCAAGATTTTTTTCCATTAGGCATAATTTCAAGATATAGTCCTCTTTCATCACTTATGGAGTATCTTATTTCTTTTGGGGGTAAATTTTTTATAATGTTATTATTTAGCATTTTTTGTCCTACTTATTGAAATATTTGAAAATAAAATAAAAAGTGTACACATTTTTCTTGATTATAACAGATTTTAGACTTGTGTCCACTTTGGGGTACACTTGTGTACACGGACGAGGTCGGATTTTATCGGACTATATAGGACAAAAAAATACCCATAATATATTGAATATTATGGGTAAAATATTTTTTTGGATTTAAAAAATTTCTTATTTGGTGGAGGCGGGGGGAGTTGAACCCCCGTCCGCGAATAATCCACGCAAAGCGTCTACAGGTTTAGTTTGGGTATAAGCTCACCATAAACTGTACCCCCAAACAGGTAATTTATGGGTAGCTTTGCGTTTTAATCTTACAGTTCTCCCACAAAGCAAAGAGTTCTGCCAGCCTAAGAAAATGACATCGCACTTAGATATTAGGCATCTCTAAGATTGACGTGAGCTTCTAATTGAGCTCAGGAGCATAGCTGCTTAAGCAGCGTATGCGTAAGCGTAATCGTCGTTTGCAATTACATTGTTGCCGCTTTTTACGAGGCCAGCGGCGCCTCGACCTGCGACTTTGGCTTCTTTATCCACGTCGAAGCCAATGCGCCCCCATTGGGGGTATTTTTATAATGTATAGTATAATCACATATAAAAAAAAGTAAAGATTAATTAAGGACAATGAAAAAAATGCAGTAATTTTATTTTAATAGAAAGTAGAGATTAAATTATAAATCAATTAACATATAAACTTTATTTAATCATTTTTATATGTTGTTAATGGGGGCAATATAATGCTTTATCCCTTTAATTTGGATTAGTAGGAAATTACAAGGAGAAAATTAAAAGGACAATTCTTCTAAATTGTTTTCTCATAATTTCAAGTATATTTTCTAAGTTTTATATTTTTACGCGAACTTTGTTTATTCTCTATGCATATAATTTTATAGGAGGGCAGTATATAGTAATCTATAAATTATGTTAACTGATGTTATAAAATTAACTTGATATATATATATATATAGTAAGTTGCTAGCAGGAGGTATATATGATTTTAGCTAATTATTTAAAACCACATAACAAGTTAATTGATGAAAAATTTCATCAATTAACTTGTTATAATGTATTAAGTTCTGCTAGTTTCGGAAGTTTTTTTAAAAAAATAGAAAATATAGAAGGAGATATTGTAGAATGTGGCATAGGTCGTTCTAGATCTTTGGTAATTTTATCTTCATTACTTGTGTACTTTGAAAGTAAACGAACGTTATATGCATTTGATAGTTTTGAAGGTTTTCCAGAACCAACTATTGAAGATTTTTCAAAAAGAAATCCACAAAAAGGTGATTGGAATTGTTCTCCTTCAGGTAAGTATAAATATACTGAAGATTTTTGTTTAACTATCTTGAAAGAAGCTGAAATCCCACTTGATAGACTATCTTTAAAAATAACAAAAGGCTTTTTTAATGAATCATTACCTAAAGCAAATATTGACAAGATAGCTTTATTAAATATTGATGGAGATTTATATTCATCATATAAAGATTGTTTAACATATTTATATGATAAAGTTGTTCCTGGTGGAATTATTTTATTTGATGATTTTTCTGAAGAAACTAATTTAAATCCATCGTTTCCTGGATCTCGTAAAGCGACTTTAGAATTTTTAGGTAAAGAAGAATATGAAAGAATACAAAAAAATGAATTTGGTGTCTATTTTTTAGAAAAAAAATAAATTAGATAAAATTTAATTAATTAGGGCGTGTTTCTAAATTAATCTTATTTTTTTTCTTTTTTGGGGTGCATTGTCTTTATGCGTAATATCCTTTATTATAAAGGCTAAAGCGAAATGAGTTCCTCTAAGTTTTCTCAATCAAGCAAATTTATTGAAATTTTTTTCAATAAATTTGCTTATGTTAAGGCATTAGTAAAAAAATTTTTCTCTCAAAAATAAAAAAGTTCTTTGTTTTTACATTGTAATTATAAATATTTCCTAATGCTATTGTATTGTAACTATTTTATTTTGATTATTATAGAACAAAGTTTAATTATTATCACTAATTTAGAAACATACTCTATTTTGATTAAAGGGTATTTTTCTTTAATCAAAATAGATTTATGAATACATTATGGGCAAACTGGGGCAAAATTAATATTTGTATCGACATCTAATCCAAGACAAAGATTAGCATTTGCAATAGCTTGCATAGAAGCACCACGAGCTAAATTATCAATAGCTGATGTAATAATAAGTTTTTGTGTGCGATTATCAACGGCAATACCAATATCACAAAAGAGCGAACCACGAACATTTCTTGTTTCTGGAAGTTGTCCAAGAGGAAGAATACGAATAAATTTTTTGTTTTGATAGGTTTTTTGGTATAATGTGTGAATTTCTTGTAGTGTAATATTTTGTGATAAGGGAGCGTAAATAGTATTTAAAATACCACGTTCAATGGGGAGTAAATGAGGATTAAAAGACACAATAATAGTATCTTGTGTTAGCCGAGATAATTCTTGTTCAATTTCTGGAGTATGTCTATGTTTACCTCCAATAGAATAGGGGCGAAAGTTATCATAAACTTCACAAAAAAGACTAGGTACTTGTGCTTTTCTTCCTGCTCCTGTTGTACCTGATTTTGCGTCAATAATAATATCCTTTTTTATGATATTATGGCTAAGTGCTGGATATAGACCTAAGATACTTGCTGTTGGATAGCAACCAGGATTTGCAATAAGACTTGCCTCTTTTATTTGTTCTTCGTAAAGATCAAAAAGACCATATACAGCATTTTTTAAGAGAGCTGTTTGGTTATGTTTTATTTGATACCAATTTTCAAATAGTTGTGGGTCTTTTATTCTAAAATCAGCTGATAAATCAATTACTTTTATTTTTTTATTAAGTTTGGTAGCAAGTTGAAAAATTTCTCCTACGGTATTCATTGCTGTACCATGAGGAACTGCTAAAAAAATAATATCGCATTCTTTTGTAATTGTAGTAGCGTCAAAATCTGTAATTTGTACTTTTCCTATGGGATAAGAACGCAAAAAAGGGTAGAGTTCTTCTATATACTTTCCGTTTTCTTGGCGGGAAGTTGCATATTTTAATGAAATATTTGGGTGCGTAGCTAAAATTCTGGCAAGTTCCATGCCTGTATAGCCTGTTATTCCAATTAATCCTGCTTGATACATTGTTTTCCTTTGCTAACGTAATATTTTTCTTTGTATAAGTTTTAGCTGATAATAAGTATGTAATATAAAATTTTAAAAGAAAATAATCCAAAAGGTCTTTATTCGGTATAATTAAACAAATTAGAAAAACTTTATCTAATATAATTAGTGATAGAAAGTTTTATAAGGGGGAGAAACGTTTTTCAAAGTTTTTCCTCTATAAAAAATAAAAATAAGAAAAATTATGATTGTTGGACAAATTTAATTCTTACTTCATAAAGAAGATCTTGAAGTAGTTTGCTTTCTTCTGTGGTTAATCCTGTACGAAATTTTTCTTCAAGCATGGTGAGAAGATCAATACTATGTTTTGCAAGTAAAAGATTTTTTTCTTTTTTTTGAGTATCTGGATTAGGAACTTCTCCTAAATGCATGAGAGTAGAGGACGCTAACGATAAAATAAATGTGGAAAAAGTTACTTCTGGTAATTGCATATTTTCGTCCATTTTTTTTTCTCCATATTATGAAAAAGCCCGCTAAGCGGGCTTAATATTATTCAGCAAAGTTAACTGCATTTTTATTAATATTATCAGTATTTAATGGATAGCTTGTAATAAATGTTCTAATTTTACTTGCACCTAGTGTTCCTGGATAAGTATTCACATTTACAACAAGATCAAGCACGCCGTCATTATCTGCATCTGCTACTTTTACATCACAAATAGTACCTTTGATACGGCGAGTTTTCCATAAAAGATTTACTCCAACACCGTCCCAAACAAGGGCATGAACTTCTCCTTGAGCATAGTTACGGTAATTGTTAAGAAGATTTGCCGCAACACTAAGGGGTTTAGATAAAATAATTTCGTATTTACCGTCACGGTCAAGATCGGTAACATTAATAGAGCTTGGGATATAATGATAAAGTGCGTCTTGGCTGCCTTCTTGGGAAACAAATCCACCAATATCACGAGTGATGCGTACACGGTTTGCCCCACTAGCGTAATAATCATCTGTTTTGGTAAGTACATTTCCTTTGCTGTTGTAAATAAGCAAACGGTCTTGATCGTCAAGTACAGCAAGAATATTTCCAGAATCTTGGCTTGAAGGAATCCAAGTAAAATTGAATACATCTGCTTTTGAGGGGAGAAGAGAAAGGGTTGATCCTTTTGAAATATTTTTTCCATCAAAATTAATTCTAAAAACAGGACCTTTTACAAATCGAGTAGCATCGCTATTTTGTCCTACAATTTCAAGTTCTCCATTTGCATTTGTTTTTGCAACATTAAGATAATATCTTGAAGAAAGAATTTCTTGAAATTTTTTTCCATTAAAGGTAAAAATATAGCTTTTTGCATCGTAATTGCTTGTATCTGTTGCAGCAACAACTAAGTATGTTTTTCCTTTATAAGGGAAAGCACGAAAACGTAAAATACTAAGAGAAGATGAAAGCTTATGGCGAGCAATTTCTTTTGCTTGCCCATTGTTGTAAGTATATAGGATAAGCTCATTTCTATCCCCAAGTAGAATTTCATTAAAACCGTTGCCATCAAAATCGGCAATTTCCATTCCTACTGATTCATAAGGCATGGTTTGGGAACGTTGTTTATTTTCTTCTGTACCTTGATAACGAAGTTCAGGGTTTAAATAACTTGTACTTGGAGCTCCTGTTTCGTTATTAATAAAAGAGCGATTTTGTGTTGTATGTGAATTTTGTGTGCCAGTTGTTTTGAAAACGTTTTGATTGATTTGATTAGCAATATTTTCAACACTAGCAAGAAGATTATGGACACTATTGTTATCAGAGCCTTGCCATGAAAAATTATTTTTTCCTATAACATTAATATCTAAGCTTGCTTGTTCACCAATAACATTAACAGAGCCATAAATAAGATAATCTGCTTTATATTGTTGGCGGAGTTTTTCCGCATTTTGCTTACTTGTTGGAGCGTTTCCTTGATAAAGAGCATCTTGATTGGCTACTGGTTCATTTGTTCCAGCTGTAAAAAGACGAGAATTAAGCATGGGTGGAATAGCATTTTTTAAATATTCATAGCTTTTTGCTCCGTTTACTTTAAAAGGGGCAATAGCATAATCTGCTGCATTTGCATTGTTTACACATAAAAGTAAACCAAGTACAGCACTTGCAAGAACGGAAAAACGCATAAGGTCTCCTCAAAAATTTATAAAAATAAAACGTTAAAATATTGTTTTCTTTTTCTTGTCTTAACAATATTTTCAACTTATATCTTTTTTTTAGATAACTAGCAAGCAATACCTATAAGGATAAAATCTATTTATATGAAACAATATAAACGCTCTTTTCGCTTTGTTTGTGATGAAAATGAACGAAATATCGTAGAAGAAATGCTTCGTTTACAAGGCTTTACTTGGGAGCAAGAGCAATTTTTTGCTTACTCTTGCCGTTTAGTTGATGAGCCTTTTTCTCTTGGATCATCTTTGGCGTGTTTTTTTGGTTTTTTGTATATTCAAGATAGAGCTTCCATGCTACCACCTGTTGCTCTTATGCCAAAAGAAGGGGCTTTTGTTTTAGATATGTGTGCAAGTCCTGGAAGTAAAACAGGGCAATTAGCACAAATTATAGGAAAAAATGGTTTTGTTATAGGAAATGAAGTTTCTCCGCAACGATTAGCAACTTTAAGGCGAAATTTACAGCAAATGGGACTTTTTCAAGCTGCAAGTTGTTGTTATGAAGGACAAAATATTGCATTACCAAATGGGTATTGTGAATTTATCCAGCTTGATCCACCTTGTAGTGGTTGGGGAACAGTGGAAAAAAATCCAAATGTAATGGAAATGTGGAAAGAGGATAAAACACTGCCACTTGTCAAATTGCAAAAAGAATTATTAAAAAAAGCAGAAAAATTATTACAACCTAATGGGGTTCTCGTTTATTCAACTTGTACAACAAATAAAGAAGAAAATGAGGAACAAGTTCGTTTTGCAGTAGAAGAATTAGGGTTAGAAGTAGAAAAATTACCAGATTTGCCAGAATTTGTGTTAGATACGCCTATGTTTGGTATGGATGGTGTATGGCGACTTTCTCCTAGAATAGGTGATACACAAGGTTTTTTTGTTGCTAGACTTAGAAAAAAAAATCAAGGTGAAATATATACGCCCAATTTTCATTCATGGGGAGAAAATTTATCAGAAAATTATGTTAAGGAACTTGGTATTGATACTTCCTATTTAGCTTATGGGGATATAGCTGTTTTTAAGGAAAGTATTCATTTTGTACCTCATAGAGCAAAAAATTTACCAGAAAATTTTGCTTGGCAAGGTATGTATATGGGAAAAGTTGCTAAATCAAAAGAAGTACAATTAAATCCTCGCGTTCGTATGGGGGGAAATTTACCTATTATTCATTTTGAGGGAAAACAAGGTTTAGAAAAGATAAAAGGTTTATTAAGTGGGCAAAGTTTTAATGGTGATTATAAAGAAAAAAATGTTCTTATGGCATGGAATGGACTTGTTTTAGGACGATTAAAGGTCAAAAATAAACGTTTGATTTGGTCAGAACGATAAATTTTATTTTTGTATTTTTATTTTTTTTGTGGGGGAAATGATTTCCCCCACCTCCCCTCATGCAAAAAATCTCTTTGAAATTTTCAAAGAGATTTTTATAGACTGTGTTTTTAAAGTATTTATAATAATTAAATTTCGTTTTCTAATTATAAAAATAAAATATTTACAATATAATAGTGTTAGAAATTACTTGTAGTTACTATACAAAAATAAAAAACTTTTTTATTTTTGAGAGAAAATACTTTCTATGTATGTCCCAAAATAGGTAAATTTATTGAAACTTGTTTCAATAAATTTGCTTGATTGGGGGGCTTGGGGAAAATGATTTCCCAAAAGAAAAAAAGAAAATTAATTTAGAAACACACCCTATATCCATTAGATAATATTTTTAGATATGGTTTTGGAGAGTTATATTGTATATTTTGAATTATTTTGGGGAAAAATAAGAGTAAAAATTTTTGAAAAAAGGGAGGGGGAGAACTTTTTATAAAAAGTCCTCCCCCTAAAAAATATTTAATTGTAATATAAAAGATTAATCTTCTGTAACCAATAACGGCACAAAATGTAAGTTTTCTGAATATTGAATGGTTTGTCCTAGTTTCCAAGTATGTTTATCAAAGCCAGCTTTTTTTGCAATTTCTTCTGCAATTTTTTTAGTGGCAATAATAGGATGTCGTTCAAAAACAGGAGGAAGTCCAGTGGTAAGGTTGCAACGTAAACATTGATGAGGGCGAGCGTGTAGTTCAAAGAAAAATTTAAGGCTTTTTCCTTCTTTTCCTTGATAGCTTAGTTTTATATCATAAGCACCTTCTTCTGCATCACCAAAAAGAGCTTCAAAAAATTCATTTGTGCGTTCTGGTGGGAAAAGTTGGGTAAGAAATTCTTGATCAAACATAATGTTTCCTTTTATTTTGTAATTTTTTTAGAAGAACCATTTTGCTTTAGACGAACAAAAAGAACATTTTCAATTTGGGCATGAAGTTCTTTGCTGAAATTTTTGCGTCTAAAATCAATTTTGATAGGATTTTTTCCGCCTTTGAGAACAGAAAGGGGGATTTCTGCACGAGCTAGGGCATTGTGTCCACCAGCTGATCCAATATCAGAAAAAGCTTTTTGTGCTAATTCACCTAAATTATATTTGCTTCCTCTAAAAACGCAGACAGCGTTTTTATTATTTATACCTGCGACAATGATATATTTTAAACCATATACTTTTAAGAAAAAATCTGCAATAACTACTAAAATATCTGTGCTGTCAACATCGGATAAATAGGTAAAATGCCCTAAACCACAGGGACGAAGTTTTTCAAAGGCTCTGGTGAAATAGGGTAGCCATTGAATAAAGTATTCACTGCGTAAAATAGCTGTAAGTAGATTATGATCAAAAAATCGTGTTAAATAGTGGTAAGCTCTAAGGTCTACTTCAATAGTATGTCGGCTAAAGGTGCTTGTATCTGTACGAATACCATATAGGAGAGCTGTTGCCACATACTTTCCGGGTTTGATTTCTGCATTGTAAAGATATTCTGTTAACATGGTACTGGTTGCACCGTAATCTGGGCGTACATCGAAATGATATTGTTCTGTAAGGAGGGGGGGATTATTTTTATCAGGGAGTGGGTGATGATCAATGATAATAGAAAAAGGAATATCTTTAAAGATAGGGCTATGATGTGGTTGTGAGTCAACGATAGCGAACTTGTGGTATTTTTCTTTCATATTATCTTCCCAAGTTCGCATATGGATATGCAATTTTTTTATCATTGCAAGGTTATCTGGTCTGGAAATAGTATTAATTCTAGCAATATGGACGCTTTTTACACGATAACGCAAAAGTCTTTGTAAAGCTACGGCGCTGCCCATAGCATCGGGATCGGCATTAATGATAATAAGCCAGTCTTCATTTTTTTTGAGTAAAGAATAAATTTTTTCTATTTGTGTTGATAACACACGAAAATAAGCCATGCTAATCTCAATTTATGATAGTTGTTGGAAAAAAGGAATAGATTTTTCTATTTCTTTCCAAGTAAAAAGTTCTAAAACATTTGTTATTACATTTGGTGTTGCTGTTATAATATCATTACAATATTTTTTATGCTCTTTCAAGTGATAAAGCCCTAAGTGCTTGTCCTTTCCTTTTTGAAGGGTATGTTCTTCAAAAGGAGCTGACCAATGAATAATTTTTACTTTTTCCATTAATTTAGGGTAATTAAGGGTATCTGTTTGTGCATACGTTAGAGCATGAGCCATATCAAAACAAAGAGAACAATTTTTTTCAAGTAAAAGATTTTTAAACATTACATGGGAGGCATTACGTACATTTTCAAGGCAAAGCATGGAAAGAGGAAAATATTTTTCCCATGTATGAAGAAAAATTTCTAAAAATTTTTTGGCATTTGGAATACTTGCATTTGGTAAATGGAGTACCACTAGATGAGGATTTAAGAATTGACAATGTTGGACAATTTTTATTGTTGCAAGGCAATATTTTTGAATATCCTGTTTTGTGTGAGCAAGTTTCCATGCGTCAACCCAACGAGTTTTTTCTGTATATTGGATATTTTCTTTTGTATAATTTTCATGATGAAAATAAAAATCATGGGGTAAAATATAAGGCAAGTGTATATGCCACTTGCCCTTAAAAGGAAGTAAGTCTTTTATATGCGGTAAAGAAGGTTCAAAAGCTGATAAGGCAATTTCAGAAACTTTTCCTTGTAAAAAAGCAATGTTATCTTTTGTTGATTTAGGGATAACATAGGAAGGTACTGCAAAATCTTTTTTCATATTATTCTATATCTTCAATAGCTTTTGCTTTTTCTTTTATACTATTAATTTTTTCTTCTAGCATACTTAATTCTTCTAATTCTTTTTCTGCTTGATTTTGGATAGCATGAAAATCTTTTAAAAGCTGTGCTGCACGTTTACCATCTTCATACACTTCTTGAGAGGCAAGAAGTTCTTCTAATTCTGTTTGTTTGGTAAGGGTTTCTTCCATTTTTATTTCAAGTTTTTCATAGGCTTGCTGTAATGGTTTAAGTTCACGAGAAAGAGCATTACGTTGTTCTGCTTGTTCGCGTTTGATACGTTTTAAATCTTCGCGGGAAAGATTTTGTTTTATTGTAATATTATTGGGGGATTGCGTATTTTGTGAAGAGGCTAAAATTTTACTTTTTTGTTTTTCTTTTTGACGTGCTTCTTCGTATTCTTCAAAACCATTTTCATAAAGAATAAAGCCATGTTCTGTTACTTCCCAGATTTCATCAACAACAGTAGAAAGTAAATGTCTATCATGGGCAACAAGTAATACTGTTCCATCAAAACTATCAAGAGCCTCAGAAAGAGCTTCACGGCTTTCAAGATCTAAGTGGTTTGTTGGCTCATCAAGAATAAGAAAATTGCATCGAGCAAGAAAAAGAACAGCAAGAGCAAGTCTGCTACGTTCTCCACCAGAAAGAGCAGAAATTTGTCTATCAAAATAATTTTGTCCTAAAAGGAAAAGTCCAAGTACACTCATAAGTTCTTCTTCTGTGGTACGAGGATCAGAAAGACGACGCATTTCGCCAAGAACAGTGCCTTTTAGTTCTAGTGTTTCTGTTTGTTGTTGGCTATAATAACCAAGTTTTGTAAGTGAACCTATTTGAATTTGTCCACTTGTTTTGGGGAGTTTTCCTGCTAAAATTTTTAATAAGGTAGATTTTCCACAACCATTATGACCAACTAATCCAATGCGTTGCCCTCTAAAAAGAGTAAAAGTAAGAGGAGGCCAAAGGTGGACTTTATCAGGAAATTCAAAATATAAATCAGCAGCAGAAAGAACTACTTTTTCACTTTTAGATGCTTCTGGCCATTTAAAGGAAAGTTCTCGTCTTTTGGGTTCTGGTTTATAATTTTCCATTTCTTTTTCAAGACGTTTAGCTTGTTTTTGTCGTGAGGCAGCTTGTCTTGCTTTTGTGGCTTTTGCTTTAAAACGGCGTATAAATTCCATTTTATGGTTTAAATCTTCAGCTAATTTTTTAGCTTCTCTTTCTCTTTGTTCTTCAATTTCTTCTTGCATTTCAAGAAATTGAGAAAAGGTAGCTTTTCTTAAAATAGGTTTTGATGCACCTAAATAAAGAATATGGGTACTAATATGATCCATAAAAACTCTATCGTGAGCTACAAAAACTAAAGAGCCTTTAAAAGAAAGCAAAAATTCTTCAAGCCACTCAACGGCATCTAAATCTAAATGGTTAGTAGGTTCGTCAAGTAATAAAATATCTGCACCAGCAACAAGAACACGTGCAAGCTTTGCTCTTTCACGCCACCCACCAGAGAGTTTTCTTAAACTAAGTGACCATTTTTCTTTTTCAAAACCAAGACCAGAAAGAACAGTTTGGGCTTTTTGTTCTGGATTATAGCCAAATTGTGCTTCTAAATCATGTTGTTTTGCCATTAGTTTATTGAGGGTTTGCGTATCATTTTCTTTGTGAGCTTTATCCCATTCTTGCCAAAAATCACCCCAATCAGGTAAAGCAGATTGAACCCATGCTAAAAGCTCACAATCAAGTTCATTTTCTTCTATGATTTGCTCTACATAACCAACACGGCAATTTTTGGGAGTAATAACACGTCCAC
This sequence comes from Mailhella sp., assembly GCA_029258655.1. GTDB lineage: Bacteria > Desulfobacterota > Desulfovibrionia > Desulfovibrionales > Desulfovibrionaceae > Taurinivorans. The sequence goes on along the minus strand of JARHYD010000129.1, from coordinate 20,407 downwards.
CATCAGGTGGAGAGGCAAGAGCCATAATTCTAATGAGTGTTGATTTACCACAACCATTAGGACCACAAACGCAAAGACGCATACCGTCAACAACATCAAGAGAGAAGTCGGTTAAAATATCACGTCCACCATAGGATTTTGAGATATTTTGTAAAGTAATATTCATAATAGTTTTATGTTCTTAATCTATGAGAAAAAATACGTTGTTATATTTTGTTTTGAATGGAGTTATTTGTTTTTATTGAGAGAAAATTTTTTGTTTTCTAAAAAATTAAGAAATGTTTTCTTCTTCATTAGAAAAATTATCATTATCATCATCAACAGCAAGACCTAACCGTTTCATTTTAGCTGCGTGTTGTTTTCGTTCTCTTGTGCCAAGAGTAATAAAAGTATCCCATTCAGGGCTTTTTTCTTGATGTTTTGTAAATACTAAAAAGCAAGTATGGGCACACATTCTATCTGCTGGGCGTAATCTATCTGGTACAGCTTTCCAAGGGCGAACAAGAATTTCTGTAACTTCTGTGCTTTCAAAAGGTCCTTTTTCAAGAGCAAGGAGTAATTGTGAAACTTGATCAATACAAGGAAGAAGAAAAGCTATTGGAGCACCAGGAACAAGAGCTTTTAATGCATGGTCTAAATAGTCCCATGGAGTACGCACATCTAAAAAGAGAGCGTCAGCTTTTTGTCCATTAAGAATATTGGGATCATCAATTCCAAAACCATTTTCAATATCTCTGTGGTGAAAACTAACATTTTCTCCCACACCAGCCCAAGCTACATTTTTTTTAGCTAATTGATGAAATTCTTCGCGAGCTTCAAAACTATGAATATGACCTTTTTCGCCACTAAACCAAGAAAGTGCAATGGTAAAACCACCAGAGCCACTGCCTGCTTCTAAAATAGTTCTTCCATTACCAACGCCTAATTTCATGCATATATAGCCCATATCTTTAGGGTACATAATTTGTGTTTGGCGTTTTATTCCCATAATTAAATCAAATAGTTGAGGGCGTTCTACTCGAAAAGGAACACCAAGTGAACTTTTTACTTCACTACCATAAGGCACTTGAATAATATCTTCCATACGAATAGTGCCGTGTTGTGTGTGCCAATCTTCTTTTTCTATAATGCGGTGCATTTTTCTTCTGCCTTTGACAGAAACAATGCAAACTAAATCACCATATTGTGGCATGAAAAATCCTTTTTTATTTTATTATATAAGTCGTTCAAAAATATATGTGTAAACTTTTCTAAGATGCAATGCTATTTTTAATGTATAGGCACGTTGAATTGTTTCATCAAATTGTAAAAGAGATAAAATATGATGTCCTATGGGGGTTAGATCTGTACTTGCACTATCAGCTAATAATTCTATATATTGTTCTGTTAGTTCAATAACATGATGCAGTTTTGAGTCTTTATATTTTTGTGGTAGTTCTATATCAATAAAAAGCTTAAAAATTTCTTTGTAATCATTAGGGAAAGAAATTTGCAAACAAGAATACCATAAAGCAATATACAATGCTTCAAATTCCTGCGTAAGGTTTTTTCTTTGGATAAAATTAAGTTTGCTTATATTTAGTAATTCCATTTCATCAGTATAATTAAAATCAGATAATAATGCCATGAAATTACTTGCAACTTCTTTATTTTGATCATTTACTAGTTCACACATTGTAAGCCTATTGCTTTTGTTTTGTTTTCTTTGGGAAAAATTTTTTCTTTTGTTTTGGTTGTATATTTTCTTTTTTTACTGTTTCTTGCGTAGCTAAAAAAGAATTTTGATATTCTTTATCTAAAAGCATGGTAAGAAGCTGTAAATTTTCATTATCTTCCATATCGGCAATAAGTTCTTTTAGTAAAGGAATAAAAAGTTTTGCTCTTTCCATTTCAAGTCCTGTTTTTTTACGACGAAGACTATTTAAATGGGTTGCCATGCGTTCACTAATAATTTGTGCTATTTCTTCTTGTTGGGGATCTTGAAGAGGAATTAAATCAATTTTATAATACTTTGCAAGTCTAATAAGTTCAAGTTTTTCCATAATATCAACAAGGGAAATAATTGTGCCAGCACAGCCAGCTCTTCCTGTTCTTCCTGCTCTATGAATGTAGGATTCTTTATCTTCTGGAATTTCATAAAGAAAAACATGAGATAATTGGGGAATATCAATACCACGTGCTGCTACATCAGTTGCTACTAAATATTTTAATGTTCCATGACGAAGATTTTGTAAGACTTGTTCTCTTTTGTTTTGTGGTAAATCAGCAGAAAGTTCTTGTGCATTATATCCAAAACCTTGTAATACGCCTGTAACATAATGTACATTAGCTTTTGTATTACAAAAAATAATAGCTTGGCTTGGGTTTTCTTTTTCCAATAATCGTACAAGGCATCTATCTTTATCCATAGGTTTACATTCGCAAACAAAATGAGAAGACTTTGCAACATGGACTTGACCTTCTGAAAGGCTTAGCATTTGTGCGTCTTTCATAAAATCTTTTGCTAATGAAAGAACATGGGGTGGGTAAGTAGCAGAAAAAAGAGCTGTTTGGACGTTTTGTTTTGGAATAAAACGTTTTATTTCTTGCATATCTTGATGGAAACCAATAGAAAGCATACGATCAGCTTCATCAAAAATAAGAAATGTTAATTTTGATAAATCTAAAGAACGACGTAGTAAATGATCTAATATTCTTCCCGGTGTTCCAATAATTAAATGTATACCTTTTTGTAGGGCTTGTAATTGTTTGGAATATTTTGTTCCTCCATAAAGGGAAAGACATTGAATATTTTTATGAGAAAAAAGTGTTTTTGCTTCTTGTTCTACTTGCAATGCCAGTTCTCTTGTGGGAACAAGAATAAGTACTTGACAATAATTATGTTCACTATTGATTTTTTCAAGGCAAGGAAGCAAAAAAGAACCTGTTTTTCCACTGCCTGTTCTTGATTGTATCATAATATCATGTCCAGCAAAAATATACGGTAAGCTATAAGATTGCACTGGCATAAGGTTTTTCCAATGGGCATTATGGCAAGCATTTTGTAAATCTTGGCTTAGATTTTCAATCGTTATAGGCTCAAGATTGATTGTAGGTGTTTGGATAATGGGTGATTGGTTTATATCATACATAGCTTTTGTATAAAATTTTGTAAAATAATATTGTTAGTAAGCTTTCTTATTATACCAAAACTTATATGTATTGCAAGAGATGTTTTTTTATATATGTAATATATTGATTTTATAAAATTTTATTGTATAAAAAATTATACAAGCCTTATTATTGCTTAGTAGACCTTTTTAAAAAAATTTGTTAGTATTATTTTCTCAAATTGAATAATTATTTATTTTTTATAAAAAGGTAATAGCATGAAACACGAAGAAGTATTGGTAAAACCTTGGAGTTGTATTCTTAGAAATTTAAAAGAACTTCCTGCTGTGATGGCTGTTGTTGTAAATGAAGGTGGTACTCGTCCAGTTTGGCAAACAAAAGATAGTAAAGATGAAAATTTTCTTATGGCGTGGCCTAAAGATACTCTTTTGCGTGCAGGCATTATTGTTGGTGGTGAAGTAGAAGGAAAATTAGAACCAAAAGCTATTTTTCCTTTTATGGAAGGTTTTCCAAATACTATGCGTGTTGAAAAAACGTATGCTTACTCTAATGGTTTAGAGGGGGAAGTTGCTTGCATTGCAGGAAATGCAAAAGATCCATTATGGTTTTATGATCCCTTATTTTTCCGTGATAGTAAAGTGGATTTAACAGAAGGTGTTGAGCAAACTTTTTATTTGTCAGGCTTATGTATGGGAATGCGTCGTGCTTTATTAGATGAAATCACTGTAACAAGTGGTCCACATTATGAAGCTCATGCTGCAAAATGGCTTGCTGAAAATCCCGAAAAAACTCGCTTAGATGTTCCAGCATTAAAAGTTAATATTCATGGAAAACGCCTTTTAGCTCCTACTGATATTGCAACAGAATATCAAGCTAGAGTTGTAGTTGAGGAAGTAGAAGAATTTATGTTTGGACCAGATACAGGACCAGAAAAAATTTATCGTTTTGTGGCAACTTTTGGTGATGAAGAAAAAATACGCATTTTACTTTTTGTTCCAGAAAAAGTTTGTTTTAATGGGTATGTTCCACATAAAGATGATGAAGTAGATCTTATTTTTTGGTTACAAGGCAGAGTTGTTGATATTAATCCAGAAGATGTTGTACAAGAAAAAGTTCAATAATTTTATCAGATAAATAATAAAGAGTATGTTTTTCTGTTTTTTATTTTGTTATGAAAAAGAAAAAAGAGAAAGCATACTCGTATCAGTAAAAAATATAAAAAAATACTAGATTAGGGTGTGTTTTCAAATTATTTATAAGTATTAAATTTTGCTTTCTAACAATAAAAATAAAAGATTTGTAGTGTAGTAATATGAGAAAATATTTATATTTAATATCAAAACAAATAACTTTTTTATTTTGAGGAAAAACTTTCTATTTATGCCTTAATATAGGTAAATTTATTTCAATAAATTTACCTAATTGAGGGGGCTTTTGGAAATCATTTTGCTTTAGCCGTTATGATAAAGGAAATTACGGATAAAGATAGTAACTCCCAAAGAAAAAATAAAATTAATTTAGAAACACACTCTAATATGTTAGAATAATAATGTCTTTATTGTAAAAATAGTTAACTTTTTAGGTTATGTTTAAAACACAGAAACAAATTATTCTTGCCTCTCATTCTCCCCGTAGACAGCAATTTTTTAAAGATCTTGGAATTGACTTTTCATTATTAAATACTACTTCTAATAATCATACTCTTTCTTCAAAAAATATTGAAATTGCAAAAAGAGGCGTTTTAGGTTGCAATGATACAGAAGAACGACCTTCTGTAAATGAATCTCCTATAATGTATGCTTGCAGAATGGCAAATAAAAAAGCCATAAATGCTGTTTTTTCCTTTTATAATGTTATAGAAACAGAGTATTGCATACAAAAAGTAGAAAATATTTTTTGCCATGAAAAAGATTTGCAATTATCATATCCTATTAAACAATATGAATTACCTTTTTTAAAGGACTTAGAAGAAAAAATTTTTCTTAGTGCAGATACTATTGTTTGTTTGGGGAATGAAATTTTAGGTAAACCAAAATCCCATGAAGAAGCATTAACTATGTTGCGTTCTTTAGTTGGACGTTCACATTTAGTAATAACAGCTGTAAGTATTATTAATACAAAGGAAAAAATTTTATATAGTTTTTATGATCAAACAAAGGTTAATTTTATGCCTTGGTCAATTTCTTTATTAAAAGCTTATATAAAAACAGGGGAAAGTTTTGATAAAGCAGGGGCTTATGGTATTTCTGGTTTAGGTTGTTTTTTATCTGATTCAATACAAGGTTCATGGGATACAGTGGTTGGTCTTCCTATTGCAAAATGTATTGAATTTTTATTATGGAATAATGTTATTCAAGTTATGGAGGAAGAAATATGAATTTACACACATTAGTAACTGAAGCAAGAACTTGTCGGCGTTTTCGTCAAGAAGAGCTTTCTTCTTCTCTTTTAACAGAACTTGTTGATACTACACGCCTTGTTTCGTCTGCAATGAATGCACAAATTTTACGTTATGTGATTATTCAAGATAAAAAATTAAGGAAAAAAATGGAAACAGCCTATGTTCTTGGTGGTGCGTATTCTCCAGAAGAAAAACCAAGAAAAGGAATAGATGATCCAACTGCATATATTATTTTATTAGCACCTAGTAATATTAGCCAATTTGGTATTATGGATATTGGCATTGCAGCACAGACTATACAGTTATTAGCAACCGAAAAAGGTTATGCAACGTGTATGATTGGTGCATTTAAGAAAAATGTTGTGCTTGAAATTTTGCAAGAAGAACAAGTAAATTTACAGGAACATACATTAGTTCCTTATTTAATTATGGCTGTTGGCTATGCAGGAGAAAAACGACAAATAGTACAAGTTGGAGAAGATGGTATTACCAGTTATTACCATGATGAAAATGGTACAAATATAGTACCAAAGCGTGCTTTAACAGATGTGCTATTATTACAAAAATAATGTATTTTTAAAAGGAGAATTAATATTTTTAATTTTCTTTTAGGGTATGTTTTCAAAATAATTATACGTATTAATCTTCATTCTTTAATAATAAAAATAAAATAGTTGCAATATAATAGCATTAGAAAATATTTGTAGTATGAGGTGAAAACAAAGAATTTTTTTATTTGAGGAGAAAAATTTTTTTTACTAATGCCCTAAAATAGGTAAATTGATTGAAACGTATTTCAATAAATTTGCCCGATTGAGGGCTTTGGGGAAATTATTTTGCTTTAGCCGTTACAGCAAAGGAAGTTATGGATAAAAACAGTGTAATCCCCAAAGAAAAAATAAAATAAGATTAATTTAGAAACACATTTAATTGAAATAGCATATCTTATCAAAAGGAAAAGAGATTCTTATGCAAAATGATATTTTAGAAACATTACAAAAAATGCGAGAAAAATCTCCTTTAGTGCATTGCATTACCAATTTAGTAGTTATGCAAGTAAATGCTAATGTGTTATTAGCTTGTGGTGCTTCGCCTTTAATGGCTCATGCACAGGAAGAATTAGAAGATTTAGAAAAAATTGTAAATGCATTAGTTTTAAACATTGGAACACTTGATAAACATACTATTGCTTCTATGAATGTAGCAGGTGATTTTGCTAATAAATATAAAAAACCTGTTGTACTTGATCCCGTAGGGGCAGGTGCTTCACGATTACGAACAGAAACAGCTCTTTCAATTATACGTACGATTAAGCCTTGTATTGTTCGAGGAAATGGATCAGAAATTATGGCATTAGCTGGTGAACTTGGAGAAACAAAAGGCGTTGATAGCACAAAAGATAGTCTTTCTGTGGTAAAAGAAGCAAAACGCATTGCTAATGATTTTAATATGGTTGTAAGTGTGAGTGGGGAAGTGGATATGATTACCGACGGAAAACATATAGCCCATGTTTTTGGTGGTAATTCATTAATGACATTAGTAACAGGTATTGGCTGTTCTGCAACTGCTGTTACAGGTGCTTGTATGGCTGTGGCAAAAACTCCTTTTATTGGTGCAGTGTCAGCTATGGCGTTATTTGCAAGTGCAGGAGAAAAAGCAGGTAAAAAAGCTCAAGGCCCGGGTTCATTTCTTCCACTTTTTTTAGATGAACTTTATCATGCTGATTTTCAAGATGCAGCAAAACGTGTAAAACTTTCATAATAGGATAAGTTATGGCAGAATGGTCTGAATTTCGTGATTATGGTTTATATCTTGTGACTGATCAAGATTTATGTAAAGGTCGTCCTTTGCTTGATGTTGTGCTTGAAGCCGTGCAAGGTGGGGTTAATGCTGTACAAATTCGTGAAAAAAACAATAATACACGAGATTTTCTTGCATTAGCTAAACTTCTTGTACGTGAAGTACAAACAAAAAAAAATATTCCCATTATTATTAATGATAGAGTGGACATTGCTCTTGCTAGTGGAGCAGCAGGTGTACATTTAGGGCAAAGTGATATGCCTATTGTTGATGCTCGGCGTCTTATGGGAACACGGAGAATTATTGGTCGTACAGCTCCTACAATGGAAGATTTAGAGCGGAGTATAAAAGAAGAAGTTAATTATATAGCTGTAAGCCCTGTTTTTCCTACTACAACAAAAAAAGATGCTGCTCCAGCTTGGGGACTTGAAGGAATGGTAAAAGCTCGGCAATTTATGGACGAAAAGCATTGTACACTTCCTCTTATAACTATTGGTGGAATTAATCTTGATAATGCTAAAGATGTATTGAATACTGGTGTTGATAGTATTGCTGTTGTTTCTGCTATTTGTTCTGCTACAAATGTGGAAGAAACTGTAAAGCAATTTTTATTATCGTTTAAGCCTAAAGTATAATGATAGAAATTAGGGAGTGTTTCTAAATTAATTTTTTATTTTTCTTGTTTATATAAGATTTTTTTATTTATTCTACTATTACATAGTATTACGTTTTATAAGGGGTTTCACCCCTTTGCCCCGAGCAGGGGGTAAGCTAACGGGGGGAAATCCCCCCTTGCTCTCACCCCCCGCACCCCCAAGCAATGCCCCCCAGTTTCACACTCTTTCAGCAAGTCGCTTTGCTCCTCGCTTCCAGAGAGTGAAACTTATTAGGTCAGTGACTTTATGAAAATATTTTTTGTTTTATCAGTCTAATATATTAAAAGAATTATAAATAATTTGGAAACAAACCCTAATTATAACTAATTTAAAAACATACCTTATTTTTATCGTATAAATATAAAAACATCTTATTCAAAAAAGAGAAAAGAAATACTTTGACACAATAACCCTGTTTTACTACAATAAATAAAGCAATTAAGGGGATAAAATGAATAAAAAAGAATTCCATAACGCAAAAAAAACTTGCACCAAACCACAAAAAATTGAAGGCTTATGTTATGAGCCACTTGGTATGCCTACACAACGCGTTATGCGGCTTAATGCCCAATACCAAATGCAAGAAGAAAATGCAAAATCAAAAGAAATTATCCGTCATTTTATTACACCTGCAGAACTTTTACATCTAAAAAACTCAAAAAAAACAGCTTCATACTGTACATTACCCACTGAAAAACAAGCAGACATTTATAAATACTCCCGTAACAAAATGGTACAAGAGCAACTCATTAATCGCGGTATTACTGATCCTCTAGTTTTACACGCCATGAGCATAGTTCCTCGCCATTTATTTGTAAATGAAGCATTACAAAATACAGCATACGATGATCGCCCTTTACCCATTGCTTGTGGTCAAACAATTTCACAGCCTTATACAGTTGCTTTAATGTGCCAATTACTTATGCTTGAAAAAGGCATGAAAGTCCTTGAAATTGGAACGGGATCAGGCTATCAAGCTGCAGTATTGCGAGAAATGGGAGCAAAAGTATTTTCTGTGGAACGTATTCCTGAACTTTATCACAATACAAAGAAATTGCTTAAAAATACACTAGGTTATACAGATTTATTATTATTTCTTAGTGATGGAACACTTGGGCTTAAAAGCTTTGCTCCTTTTGATAGAATTATTGTAGCCGCTGGTGGGCCAACTATTCCCCAAGCGTTAAAAGACCAAATGGAACATAATGCTATTATGCTTATTCCTGTTGGTGGCGAAAAAATGCGTCAAAGTTTGGTACGAGTTTTTAAAATTAATGGCTCATATAAAGAAGAAAATCACGGTTCAACAACCTTTGTTGATCTTGTCGGCAAACAAGGCTGGTAAAACAATTTTTAAAAATAGCTACGGATTTGCAGTTGTAAGGATTTTTTATGAAAAAACGTTTGTACGATTATACCTTATGGAATTTATTTCTTCTCACCTTAGGAGCAGGATTTATTACTTTTTCCGTACAAAACGTTGCTGCTCCACATGGTTTTTTAACTGGTGGAATTATGGGCGTCAGTCTTTTATGTACCTATATTACTGGCGATTTTATGGCTGCTACCACATGGAACTTAATATTCAATATTCCTCTTATGGTCTTTAGTTGGTTTAATGTTAGTCGCAGTTTTGTTATTTATTCTATTTATGGCACTGTTATTATGTCCCTTTGGGGGCCAATTCTCAGTGGTATTAATGTCCCCATTGAAGAACCACTTTTTGCCTGTATTTTATCTGGTGTTTTATACGGCGTAGGCTGTGGTATTATGTTAAAAACAAAAGGCTCTAGTGGCGGTCTTGATTTTATTGGCGTTTACATTAACGAAAAATGGGGCATACAAGTTGGAACGTTTTCTTTTATCTTTAATAGTGTTGTTTTTTCTGCCTCTATTTTTAGCATTGCTCTTGATTTAATTATTATTTCCTTTATTCAAATTTTTATTGTAGGCCAAGTCACAAACTATGTTGTTGGTATGTTTAATGAAAGAAAAATGATTGTTATTATCACCAATAAAGGCCATGAGTTATGCCAAGCATTAGCTAAAACAGGTGCTAGAACAACAATTTTACCTGCTTATGGTGGTTACAGCCATGAAGCAAAAGAAATTGTTTTAACCATTATCACAAAAACTATGATCAAAACAATGGAAGAACTTGTTTTTAGAACTGATCCCAATGCAATTTTCTCGGTAGAAGATACATTTTATGCCGTTGGTGGTCAGTATCGTAGAATTTCAAAATAAAATAATTAATATGCTTATACATAAAATAAGGAGATGCTATGTCCGCCCATTTATCCTATGAAAAAAATCAATTACCAACAGATTATTATGGTGATAATGTTTTTAACGACAAAGCCATGCGTCAACATTTACCAAAGGCGGTTTACAAATCCCTTAAACAAACCATAGAAAAAGGGGAAAAACTTGATCCTGCCATTGCTGATGTCGTGGCATCTGCCATAAAAGACTGGGCTATCAGCAAAGGTGCGACTCACTATACCCACGTTTTTTATCCCCTTACTGATAATAGTGCAGAAAAACACGACGCTTTTTTAACTCCAGATGAAAATGGTGGTGCTATTGCAGAATTTAGCGGCACAACTCTTGTACAAGGTGAAGCAGACGGATCAAGCCTTCCCTCTGGTGGACTTCGTTCTACTTTTGAAGCACGAGGATATACTGCTTGGGACGTAACAAGCCCCGCCTATGTTATAGAAAATGCTGGTGGTATTGTACTTTGTATACCTACTTTTTTCCTTTCTTGGACAGGTCTTGCTCTTGATAAAAAAACCCCTCTTCTTCGCTCTAACCAAGCAATTAATAAACAAGCACAAAGAATTTTAAAAATTTTTGGTGTACAAACAAATTTACCTATTTCTTCCAATGGTGGACTTGAACAAGAATATTTTCTTGTTGATCGCGATTATGTAATGAAACGCCCTGATCTTCTTATTGCTGGACGTACACTTTTTGGTGCAAAACCACCTAAAGGACAAGAATTTGAAGACCAATATTATGGCGTTATTCCAGAACGTGTTTTTGCTTATATGATTGAAGTTGAACAAGAACTTTATCGTCTTGGTGTTCCTGTTAAAACTCGCCATAATGAAGTAGCCCCAAGCCAATACGAAATTGCTCCTCTTTATGAGCAAGCAAACTTGGCAACTGACCATAACCAACTTATTATGACAGTTTTACGCCGTGTTGCTAGAAAACATAATCTTGTTTGCTTACTCCATGAAAAACCTTTTAAAGGACTTAATGGATCAGGTAAACACGTAAACTATTCTATTGGTAATAAAGAAGTTGGAAACTTATTTGATCCGGGTGAAACTCCCCACGAAAACGCACAATTTTTAGTTTTTCTTTGTGCTGTTATCAGAGCAATACATAAATACGGTTCTTTTTTACGTGCCACTGTTGCCTCTGCCTCAAATGATTTTCGTCTTGGTGCACACGAAGCACCACCAGTTATTATGTCACTTTTCTTAGGGGATCAACTCCAAGATGTTCTTGAACAATTTAGAATTGGTGAAATAAAAGGTAGCCGTAAAAAACGTATGATGCACGTTGGTGTTGATACTTTACCTCCAATTCCTGCTGATCCAGGTGATAGAAACAGAACAAGCCCTTTTGCTTTTGTTGGTAATCGTTTTGAATTTAGAGCTGTTGGCTCAAGCCAAAATCCAGCTGGTTCTATTGTTGCTCTTAATACTATTTTAGCAGAATCTCTTGATTTTGTTGCTACTTTTATTGAAAGAGAAATGCAAAATAAATGTGAACTTGGTGAAGCTGTCCAACGTCTTATTGCTTACATTATGGAAGAGCATAGTGCCGTTCTTTTTAGTGGCGATGGATATTCTGAAATTTGGTATAAAGAAGCAGAAAGAAGAAAACTTCCTATTCACCCTTATACACCAGACGCTTTACCAGTCTACACAACCCCTGAAATTATTGATCTTTGTACACGTTACAACGTTCTTTGTCGTGAAGAATTACGCTCTCGTCAAGAAGTTTATTTTGAACAATATATTAAAACAACACACACAGAAGCAAAGCTTGCTCTTAGAATGGCAAGAACTAATATTTATCCTGCTGTTATGCGATATCAAACCGAACTTGCTAAAAACCAAAAACTTATGGTAAAATTAACAAGTTATGAAAACCCAGTTTTCAAAGAAATCAATGAATTAATGTATAAATTAAACTTAGCCATTGAAAAACTTGAACTTGCTATTAATACCGATCCTGTTAGTGAACGCGATCGCGATATAGCAAGCAAAACACAAGGAAGTTCTTATAATATCCAATTAACAGAAGCAGAGCATTGCAGAAATAATATTTTACCTGCAATGGAAGAATTACGCACAATAGTAGACACCTTAGAAGTTATTGTTGCCGAAGATTTATGGCCTTTCCCAAGTTATCAAAATATGCTTTTTGTTAAATAGTAACATAAGTAATATTCTTATCTTAGGGGGAAAACTTTTGAAAAAGTTTCTCCCCCTAAAACCCCCTTACAAAACTTTTTATACTTTTCACACCTTATTAAAGTATGTTTCTAACTTATTTATAATAGTTCTCTAATAATAAAAAAAGGGTGATATATAATCACCCTACCCTCTCATAATGAGACGCCCCCTTTATATCAAATACATAATTTCTTATAATTTCCTTTACTTACTTTGCAATCATTTTTCTATTCCACCCAGTAATGGCAGAAAAAATTATAACCACAAATAATGCCCAAGAATAAGGATTAATCAATGCTGCACTAATAGGTGGAGGAGTTAAACCATACGTATTAGAAGCTGTAACAAGCGCAGAATACCACACTGCAACAGCAATATGCCATGGTAAAATAAAGAAAATAGTACAAACAGCACAATCCATTAAATTTGCTCTACGAGCTGGGGCTAAGCCAAATTTTTCACCAATAGGTTTTACTAATGATGGTCCTACTAAAAGTTCTGCTGGAGCATTAGCCGAAATAGGAATAGAAGCAATAACCGTAACACCAATAATAAAAAGTTCTGCTTGTCGTACAGAAGCTACGATACTTTTATTAGCAAAATCTAAAATTTTAATTAAAATACCACATTCAACAAGAATTTGTGTTACTGCTAAAATGAGAATAGCAAAAATAATCGCCCCAACAACTCCTTCTATACCTGCTTGTATAATCCCAGTACTTCCACCTGATTCTGTTGGAATGCCAAAAATATCTTGTATTGATAATGTACCAATAGCAACAGAAATAATTGCTGCTGTAACATTACCATAAATTAATGATTCTATAATATGTCTACCAAGTAAAGCACTAACAACCACAACTATAACAGCAAACAATAAGAAAATTCCTTTTGGCTCAAGAGTGGTATGCATTTCTGGAACAACACGAACTTCCCCTCCTCCACCAAAAATAAGAAAAATCACCCCCGCAATAAGGGCAGCAGACATTGCTAAAGGAAAACGACTACGCACAACATCTTTCATTTCTGCCTCTTGCGTATAAGCCGAAACAATCGTTGTATCAGAAATTGGAGCTAAATTATCACCAAAAGCAGCACCTGATAAAATTGCAGTCCCCAACAAAATAGGATCACAACCTAAAAAAACACCCGCAGGATAAAGAACTGGAGTAAGTGAAATACAAGTTCCTGTGCTAGTACCTGTGCCTAAGGAAAAAAGCATTGCAATAATAAAAACAAGAATAGTAAAAATCGAACCATTAGCTCCAGTGGACATACCTAACCATAATAAACCGTCAACAAGCCCACCAGCAGCCATTAATTTCCCAAAAACACCTGCAAATAACCATGCTGTAACAATTACAATTCCAGTATCATTACCAATACCACGCATTGTTGCTTGGCAATATTCAGTTTTATTTTTTGCAAAAAATAACCCCGCAACCACTGCAAGCCATGCACAAGCCCAAAATGGTTTTGTTCCTCCTCTTTCTGCAACAGAAAGCCAAACAAGGCCTAAAATAAGAACAACAAGCGGAACCATACCCCCAAAAATTCCACCATACATAGGTAAAAATTCGTTTTCTGATTTCTTTTGTTCCATAATAACGCTCCAATATCTTTGCTATTAAATAAGATTGTCGACAATTTAACAAGTATATTTTTATACATATTTTGTCAACATAGATATAAAATTAAATCAAAGATATTCTTTTTGCGAAATTATAACTAATTGGAATTATATTTTTTATTTCATTATTTACTATATCAAAAAATTTTTATAATGGATTTTCCTAAGTTAATTTTTTATTAAAACAATATGTGATTTATTTCATACTAATATTTCAATAAGTTAATATACATCTATGTATTTTTACAAATACCTTAAAATAGGCAAATTTATTGAAACATATTTCAATAAATTTGCTTGATTGAGGAAATTTGGGGGAAATCATTTCACTTTAGCCGTTATAACACAGAAAGTTACGGATAAAGGCAGTCTCCCCCCAAAAGAAAAAACTAAAAAATGAATTTAGAAACACACCCTAATTATCAAGTTTTAGAATACGAGCAGCGTTAGCGTACATCACTTTTTCACGTACTTCATCACTTAAATCAAATTCCTTATACGCCTGCAAGGCATCTTCAAGTTCAATAAAAGGATGAGCACTAGCAAAAACAACTTTATCTTGAATAATACCTTTCATTGCTTCTACAAAAACATCTTTCATAGGAGCTCTTTCATATTCGGAAAAATCCATATAAACATTAGCATTTCGCAAACAAGCGTAAATTGCTTCATTAACAAAAGGATAACCACCATGACTCATTATTAAAGTAAGCTCTGGAAAATCACGTGCGACTTGGTCTACTTGTCGTGGATCACAATAATCCATCAAAGCCCCAGAAACCTGTGGAGGTGGAGCCATAGTAATAAAAACAGGAATATTTAATTCACTGCATTTTGTATATAAAGGATAAAAACGAGCCTCACAAGCTGGAATATGTGCAAGATATGGATCAATAGCAATACCTTTCATGCCATATTCTTCCACGGCTTTAACAATTTCATAGACAGCAGCCATTTTTTTATGTGGATCAATACCCCAAAAACCAATAAAACGTTCTGGATAGGCTTTGCAAAATTCTAAAACACTACCATTATTTGCAGGAAATTCATACGTTGTTTCTGCATCACGCCCTGTAATAACACCTATATCAACCCCTAATCTATCAAGATTTTGTACTATTTCTTCTAATGGCTGTGGCTTGCGAGCATCAAACCCAATAGCCTTACAAGCAGCTTTAAACATAGTACTATTTTTAATACCATTAATAATTTCTGGTGTATTTGGACGAAAACGAAAATCTATAACTTTCATATAAATCTCCTTCAACTAAATTGGTTAACACAACATTAAAACTACTAGTAGTTTTCAAGACCTCTATTGATTTTATCCACACAAAACCAATACTTTTCCCTGCATGATATATGCCAAACTATTTTTTTCACAAAATTATTTATTACATTAATTAAATAAGAAAATATATTTACTTAGTATAACATATTGATTTTAAAGATAAAATTTATCTATCAAGATTACTCATCATTAATATATATAAAAAACAGACACAATAATACCATTAGATCTTAACATAAACTATCATCAATAAATTAATGTATTTTTTTCTTATTCATTATGTTACCTTTAATAAAAAACAATAAAAACTCCTGACAAATAATAAAATATTATAAAATTAAATAGTTATATAAAAAACTAAAAAACAACGCATTTTTAACAAGAAAATAATATAGTGCAAATTTGCAACATTAAATAAAAACATACTTTGTGAAAATCTGCATTATTAGTTTTTATTGTATTTAATGGTGCATTTTTGCAACTATATTTTTTCTCTTAACCCCATATTTTCTTTATATGGTGCATTTTTGCAACCATTTTATTTTTTAGTTTGATATTTTTTACACATGATACATAAAAAACTATATAACTATTTGATATAAAATAATATATATTGATTGGTATACTATATGCTTATACATTTTCAAGAACGAAACATGATAAAAAAATGGAATAAGAAATTTATTTCTTTTATCAAAAAAACAAAGAAAATTTTACTATTTCCATAATGGAAGGAGGTTTACCATGGCCCAACTACTATGTGAATGTATGTCCCCTCAAGAACAACGTCTCCATGATAAAATTGACGGAAAGGTTGATAGATTCCGTGCAACCCATGAACGTGTATTCAAAATTCTTGAACGTTTTGAAGGACAAAAACCTCAAATTGATATTGAACGCGCTTTATATTTTACCCAATCCATGAAACAAACAGAAGGACAACCATTAGTTCTTCGTTGGGCAAAAGCATTATATCATATTGCAGAAAATATCACTGTTTACGTACAAGATGATCAACTTTTACTCGGTCGTGCTGGTACAGATGCTGGTCGTTATGGAATTTTATATCCAGAACTTGACGGTGACTTTCTTGATATTGCAGTAAAAGAATTACCTAATAGACCAACTTCTCCTGCAACCATTACTCCAGAAGACGCAAAACGTGTAGTAGAAGAAATTGCACCTTACTGGAAAGGTAAAACATTCCACGAAGCATTAAATGCTGCATTACCTGAAGATGTGCATAAACTTACCTACGATGATCCACAAGGGCTTATTTCTCGTTTTATTGTAAACGAAACAGCATCTTTCCGTTCTTCCATTCAATGGGTGCATGATTATGAAAAAATCTTAAAACGTGGTTTCAATGATATTAAACGTGAAGCACAAGAAAAATTAGCAGCTCTTGATCCACTTTCTCCAAAAGATAACTGCGAAAAGAAACCATTCCTTGAAGCTGTAATTTTAGTATCAGAAGCTATTGTTCTTTGGGCAAAACGCCATGCTGTATTAGCGCGTGAAATGGCTGCAACAGAAACCGATCCAGTTCGTAAAGCAGAACTTATCCGTATGGCAGAAAATGCAGAACGCGTACCTGGCGAACCTGCTCGTGATTTCTGGGAAGCTTGCCAAAGCCAATGGTTTACACAAATGTTCTCACGTATTGAACAAAAAACAGGTACAACTATTTCAAATGGTCGTATGGATCAATATTTCTACCCATATTATGAACAAGATATGGCAAGTGGTAAAATCAATGAAGATAAAGCGATTGAACTTCTTGAATGTATGTGGGTAGGCATGGCAGAATTTATTGATATGTACATTTCCCCAACAGGTGGTGCATTCAATGAAGGTTATGCTCACTGGGAGGCTGTAACTGTTGGAGGCCAAACACCAGATGGACGCGATGCAACCAATGCTTTAACGCACCTTATTTTGAAATCAAAACGTGAATTCCCATTGCACTATCCTGACCTTGCAGCACGTATACACAGTTGTGCTCCAGAAAGTTATTTATGGGACGTAGCAGAAACCATTAAAGATGGTTCAGGTTTCCCAAAACTTATCAATGATGAAGAAGTAGTACCTCTTTATGTTTCTAAAGGTGCAACATTTGCAGAAGCCTATGATTATGCAGTATCAGGTTGTACAGAAGCACGTATGCCAAACCGTGATACTTATACTTCTGGTGGTGCTTATGTAAACTTTGCAGCAGCAGTTGAAATGGTTTTACGAAATGGACGTATGAAAAAATACGGAGATAAAGTTCTTGGACTTGAAACTGGCGATCCAACGAAATTTACCAGTTGGGAACAATTCTGGGACGCTTATGTAAAACAACATCTTCTTTTCCTCCGTGCAGCTTTTATTCAACAATACACCATTAACAATCTTCGTGCTAAACACTTTGCACAACCAATGGGTTCTGCAATGCATGATCTTTGCATGAAACATTGCATAGACTTACACCAACCACAAATTCCAGAAGGCATTAATCTTGGTTATTTTGAATACATGGGACTTGGTACAGTTGTAGACTCACTTTCTGCTATCAAAAAATTAGTTTTTGAAGATAAAAAACTTACCATGCAACAAATTATTGATGCTATTGATGCAAACTTTGAAGGCTATGAAGATGTAGAGGCAATGCTCCGTTCTGCTCCTTGTTATGGCAATAACGATCCATACGCTGACGCTATTGGACATGAAATTGATAAAATTTCAGTTGAATTTGGTGGCAAATACAGTAAAGAACTTGGTATGCATAATGATGTTCGTTATGTTCCATTCACCTCTCACGTTCCATTTGGTAAAGTTGTATCAGCAACACCTAACGGACGTAAGCAATTTACCCCACTTTCCGACGGTTCATCAGCTTCTCACGGTGCAGATGTAAATGGTCCAACTGCAATTTTACTTTCAAACTACAATACCAAAAACTATGGTATGCGTGACCGTGCAGCTCGTATGCTCAACATTAAATTTACTCCAAAATGCCTTGAAGGTGAATCAGGTACAGAAAAGCTTGTTTCCTTTATCCGTACTTTCTGCGACCTCAAGATTTGGCACGTACAATTCAACGTTATCAACCGTGAAACCCTTATTGCAGCAAAGAAAGATCCTGCAAAATACCGCAACCTTATTGTTCGTATTGCTGGTTACAGTGCTTACTTCGTTGACCTTTCACCAGACCTTCAAGATGACCTTATTGCTCGTACTGAACACGGTGACTTATAAAAATCTATAAAGCAGAGGAGGATTTTCCTCCTCTGTTTCTTAGATTTATGATAACCATTTTTTATAAAATTTTTCTCATAACATCTAGGATATATTTCCAACTTATTTATATACAATATACAAAAATAAGTAATTTTTATTTTTGAGAAAAAAACTTTTTACTCATGCCCTAACATAGAAAAATTTATTGAAAAATTTATTGAAATTGATTTCAATAAATTTACTTAATTGAGAAAACTTGGGGAAAATCATTTCACTTTAACCGTTATGGTAAAGGAAATACAGATAAAGACAATGTACCCCAAAAAAATAAAATCAATTTGGAAAAACACCTTAAAATAAAAAAATATACTTATTAAATACTTAGTTATCTTATAACATATAATTATTTAATACGCCTCTCTTCTTAACAAAAGGAGCAAGCAATGAGTTCTTACACTGACAATTCCATAAAAGGCGAAATTTTCAATATTCAAAAATACTCTGTACATGATGGACCTGGAATTCGTACTATTGTTTTTCTAAAAGGTTGCCCTTTACATTGCAAATGGTGTAGTAACCCAGAGTCACAAGCTCGTGAAGCAGAACTTGCGTATAATGTAGGGCGATGTCTTACCACGAAGAAATGTAAACATTGCCTTAATGTTTGCCCTAATCATGCTCTTATTGAAAAAGAAGACGGCACACTTTCTGTTAATCGTTCTTTATGTGCTGATTGCGATTTACTTTGTGCTAAAGCCTGCCCTTCTCAAGGATTAATTACGTATGGCAAACAACAAAGTGTTGATGAAATTTTACGTTCCGTTGAACAAGATATGGTTTTTTATTCTCGTTCTTCAGGCGGTATGACCTTATCAGGTGGTGAACCTCTTGCTCAAGGTGAATTTTCCATTGCTCTTTTACGAGAAGCTCGCCGCCGCCGTATAAAAACAGCCATTGAAACCTGTGGGCAAGTTCCTTGGAAAACAATGGAAACAGCAGCAGAATTTATCAACTACTTTCTTTTTGATATAAAACACATGGATAGCGATAAACACAAAGAATTTACTGGAAAATCTAATGAAATTATTTTAGATAATTTTGCAAAACTTGCCCTTTTAGTTCCAGATAAAACCATTTTATGCCGTACTCCCGTTATTCCTAATTTTAATGATACAGTAGAAGAAATTCGTGCTATTTGTGAATTTATAAAACCTTTTCCTAATGTTCAATATGAATTATTACCATATCACCGTTTAGGAACTCAAAAATATACATTCCTTGATCGTATTCCTCCTATGGGAGAAATTCAACTTGATCCTAAAAAAATGCCTCCTCTCCAAAAAGTTGCACAAGAAATTCTTGGTGAAGATCGCATTATTCATAGCAAATAATTCTTTTGTACCACTCATACCCCAAGTAAAAGCATACTATTTTATAGTATGCTTTTTTTATTTTTTACGAAAATGCAATTACATAAAAAACTACTTATAATTACTACAAAAAAACTTTTTTCTTTTTAAAAGAAAAGTATCTTACTACCCCCTCTATTAACTTTCTATGATACGGTATAATATTTATTATACATCATATCCCACGTTAGCCATGTTTTTGTACCTGATTTAATAAGTTTTGCTGTTTTTTCTGGCCCAATATTAAATAAAGCATCTAATACAGATAAATATGGAACAAAATCCTTTGAATGTTTTTGCGGATACTCTTGCGGTATATGATTTTGAAAAAGAACAGAAATTTCACACGGAAAAACCTTATCTTCTAACATATATTCAAAAGAACCATGTGCAGATAAATAGATACTTG
>JARHYD010000058.1 GCA_029258655.1 Mailhella sp. | reverse complement strand
AATGTTTTTCGTTTGGATATAAATAGGATAAAATATCTGCAGATATATTATCTTTTTCAACTGTAAAATAATTAGCATTAAATTCTTGTGGTTTATATCCTATAAAATTCCCAATACCTGCAGCAGGTTCAAGTATATCAACTTCACTATTTACACCTAAATGTTTTAATCCTTGATAAATGGTATCAATTACATTTTTAGGCGTAAAATGGGCGTCTTGTGTGGAACGTCTAGCATTACTATAATCTTCTTCTGTTAGTAATGCTTTAAGTTCTTTATATTCATTTTGCCATTGTTCATTGTTTTCATCAAAGGCTTGAGGAAGTCCGCCCCAACCAACATATTTGACAAGAATAGCTGTTCTTCTTTTGTTGCAAGTTCAGACTTATTTTTTTTAAGATTATATAGAACTTTTAAAGCATTAATATTATCCTGATACTTTTGTTTTGGAGTACCAATGCCTATGTTATCACTATCAGTGATAATATAGTTTTCTATAATTCTGTCTGTACCCCCATCATTTTCAATGCTTCCCAATGGCTCATTCCACTGTCTATCAAGTCCCAATATCTGTCCGTTTCTATTGCTTCCATTTCTTTCTCCACCTGACCTGCGAACCTGTTGAATAGTTCCCCTCCATTCCCTTGTTTCTCTAGTTCCTTTAATTTCTCTGGACTGTTCAATGCCCAACGATCCAAAATCTTCAATGCTGTTGTCGTTGAAAGCAATCCCATTTCCCCCAACCAATTGAATATTTCTCTGTCCATTATTTTCATTGCTATTAGTCCCGCTGACATATTGCTCTCTATACTCATGTTCATTCTCCTTATTGGTTATTGTTTGATTTTCTAAAAGCATACTTCTTGAATATGCCTCTTCTTTTTCGTTTTCTTGTCTAAGACTTTCAATACAATCAGGTATAAAATCTAATAGACTATGTTGCCCCGTAGGACGTGTTTTTTTCTTTGGCATATTTCCAATAGTAAAACCGTTGCCGAAATTTTTTGTAAAAAGGTATACCTTTTTACAAAGCTATATTTTGACTTTATCTGCGTATTGCGTTACATTGTGCTTAATGAGGTGAATTATGGAAAAAACAACTACATTAAATGTTAGGATTAATCCTGTTGTAAAACAAAATGCCGAGCAGGTATTAAAACAACTTGGAATACCTATGGCTACGGCTGTGGATATGTTTTTACGTCAAGTTTCAATTACAAATAGCATTCCTTTTAAGCTTGAAATTCCAATAGCACCACCAGAACTTATTCTTGATGGAAAATCACCAGATGAAATAAAAAATCTTTTAAGAAAAGGATTAGAAGAAATCGAAAAGGGAGAAGTTTACCGTATTGAAGATGTTTTAGAAATTTCAAAGGAAATTTAAATGAAAGTTTACACGATTAATATTTCTAAAACAGCACTTAGTAACTTGCATTGCATAAAAGAATATATAAGAAATCAATTAAATTCACCTGAAACAGCTGAAAAACAATATAATCGTATTGTTCAAAAAATATTTACATTAAAAACTTTTCCTAAACGTCATCAAGTTATTTTCCAAGAAAATAATAAAGTTTTGTATCGAATATTGGTGGATAACTATTCAATTATTTATTTAGTTGATGAAGATGTTGTTACTGTTATGTATATTATGTATACAGCTTCTAATATGTTACAAAATCTTCAATAATTATAATTAAACTAAATTTCCTCTTATTATAATTATAAGAGGAAATTTAGTTTAATCAGCTATAATTACTCCCTTTTTACCATGTAAAATTCATTTAAAACCTGTACAATCCATTCACTGGGCAGTTCTGGAACATATCCTTGTTTTTCTGCAACCAAAAGAAGCTGTAATACAGTTGACAGCCCTATTGAAAACTCATGGTAGTTATCTTTTAAACCAAAAATAAGCGGTTCATCACAATTGGGACAATGGTTTTCTTCTACTTTGTTTTGATATATAGCACGATTTTCAAATGTTTCTTTTGGTTTTATATTCATTTTATTACTCCTATTCTGCTTTAATTATGTATTTTACTGTTATTGTTGGTGGTTGAATTGTATTAGAACTTCCATAAATAGAATTAGATAATGAAGCATCAAACTGAACATTTACTCCAAAGCCAAAGCTTGCTATGTCTGCTGCAATATATCGACTTGTTTTTGTATTTTTAAATGCTCTTTCTGTAATAAGACCTGCCGAAAACCCATTATTAAAATTATCATAACTTCCTGTTATATTAGGAAGTCCTGCTTCTAGTTTTTCACCGACTATTCCGTTGTTTGTCCCTTGTAAAAATCTATTTCTATAATCAGGAACATTTTTCATTAACATAGAAAGTTCAGGGAACAAATCGTGATTAACAGCTTGCCCATTGCATTCCAACCAACCTTCTGGAATATCTTTTTTAGTCCATATAATAACAGTACCCACTGGAACAGAGTTATTTTTTGCTTCTACTTTAACTGGTTGTGGGTCAAAGCTAGTAGCGTCAAGTATAGTAAAAGCTTGTGCTTTTCCACAAATGAAAAAAATATTAAGCAAAATTAAACATATTAATTTCATAAAAACCTCCTAAAATCTTTGTAAGAATTACTCCAAAGGTAAAAAATGGAACAAGAGCTATTTTGGTTTTCTTAGTAAGATAGCAAAAGATAAAAGCTGATAAAAATCCAATCATTATTGCAAGATATGTTTCATTAAAAGAGAGAAATGCTCCTATACAAGCACTAACAAGCACATCACCAAATCCAATACCTTCTTGTTTTTTAAAAAAACGAATTAGAAGATAAGGAATAAAAAGAATAAAAAAACCAAAAAGCATAGTATAACAAGCTGATATTATAGTATCATTATAAAAAAAGCCTAAACTTATACCAATGACTATTCCAAAAAGTGGAATAATATCATAAATTTTATGTTCTTTTATATCTTGAATGGATAATCCAATTAAAATAACTAATAAGATTACAAAACTCATTTTTTTCCTCGAAGATTTTTGATTACTCTTGACGCATAATATTTACCACGCATAGGGTTACGATGAACGGGAGTATGATAGCTTGCAATGGCTTTCCAATTAAAGCCATGTCGGAGTATTTCGTTTTTCAAAATAAATGCTCCGATGATGATGTTATTTTTAGGTTCAATGGCTGTTTCAAGGGAAATATTATACTTTTTAAGCCACCATACATTAATTTGCATAATTCCAATATCAAAGCTTTTACGTTCGTTATAAGCTTTTTTTGCTATTTTTAGAGCTTCTTCTTTGTTTTTAGGAAAATATCCTTTTCCTTGCACATTTACTGCCCAAATGTGTAAATTTGTTTCAGTACGAGCGATAGCAATAAGAAGTTCTGGAGCAACATTATAGTGTTTGCTTGCAAACATAAAATCCTCAAGTTTTACTTGAGCGTTTGCTTGATATGGAGTTAAAATTATTAATAAAAAAGTAAGAATTATGTAGTAGATCCGCATAGTGTAATCACTGTTATTTTATTGTAGTTAGGGTCAGGATAGATCCATTCTTCTCTTTTATTTAAAACACGAAGATGGACTTGCCATTTTGTGTCGTCAACATCAGTAGCCCATGTTTGAAAAGAAGCTAAATGAACAGCTTCTTTACCTGATGATACAATGCTTGGTGAAGTAAAAATATAGGGTTTTATGTTTGTTCCTGAAGGGCAAATAGGTTTTTCAATAAATTCCCCATTGCTTGCAATGGTTGTATTTTTTATCATAATACTATTGCCTGTATCATTGATTGTAACAGCTTGACCTTGCCTACAAATATACATTCCTTCTTTTTCGTCATAAAATAATCTATTTTCATTTTTAACATCAGTACACACAAATTCATCAAAAGTATGAGAAGTTAATTGAATACTTCTAAGATTGTTTATATCGTGATCCGTCATGTCTAAATTGGTTTGCATAGCATTAAGTTCTGGTTCGCCAGGAACTGCAACTCGATATAAAAAATCTAGTCCTAAAGCACTACTGCCAAAAGTAGCAAGTGCTGCTAAATGTCCTGCACCTGGCGAAGGTATTCCAAATTTTTGAAGTTCTATTTTCCAAGAACCATAACTACCTATAATCATATTAGATGATTCATTAGGCAAATCGCCACTTGGAACAAATCCACCAGCACCACCTAATAAACTTGCTGTACTTGGAATTATGCTATTTATAAATTTTTTGTCATAATTTTTTCCATTACTTTCTGTAAGTGTAATTCCTTGTAATTCATTTTTTTTAGGCTGATGAATATAAGCTTTATATCCTTGTTGAAAAGTATTTTTTTCTGAAAAACCCTCTGGAAGTAGTTCATCTTTTTTTAAATCTTGAATAGTAATAGTAACACCTTTTGTGTTAGTTGTTGTTTCAAGAAGTTTTGCATGGTGAAGTTTAATATATTCGCCCACAGCAATATTTACAGTATTTAAATGGTTGCTTGCACCACGTTTACGAATATAAAGTAATCCCTCATTTATTTGATTGATAATAGTCGGTAACAATACAAATAAAATGATTAATCCAAGCATAACACTAGTTAAACCTTCAGCTTTACTTTTTCTCATTCTACAATCTCCACAATACTTACAAGATCACCTTCTTTTATAAATTTTGGTAAAACCATTGGAGGTTTAGTATAGTGTGGGTAAAAAAGACCATTCTTTTTTTGACCCACACTATGAGAATAGAGTGTTTGCTTTTTTACTTGGTTAATTTCTTGTTGTGTTGCATTACCATAAATATACAAGATATTTTTCTCTATTTGAGCTTTCCATTTTTTGTTTATAAAACCAATAGGAAATTCAATATCTTTATCAGAAATTACTCCAGGAATAATTTTATCAAGTTTAAAAACATGATTGCGTACATTATCCCTATACATAAGAAAATTCATGGCTTGCACTTCCACTGTATTATTCTTTTCTTTTGAAAAAGAATAAAGAGATAGAAGCATTATACCTAAAGTTAAAAAAGCAAACATTCTCATACTAATTACCTAGATTCATATTTTAGAGTATTATTATTAGAATTTGTGCAGAGATTTATTGTTTCAACAGAAGATTTATCTTTAGATAATTCAGTATTATTTACAGTTATACTTTTCCAAGAGCTATTTTGATCACTTGTTAATTGAATGCATTCTTTGTCAGGAATTTCAGTTACTTCTATAAAGAAACTAGATCCATCTCCACTTGGATAAAGATTAATTTCACCACCAAAAGGATTAATTAATTTTTTTCCTTTTCGTAAATCACTAGGAACAATTTGGGCTTCAAGAACAATATCATTTGTTAAATCTTCATAGCCTGTTTGTCCATTAAATAATGCATTAATTTCTGCATTTAAATGTAATAGACCTTCTTTTAGTGATATAACATCATTTTTTGATGATGTATCGTTATATAAATATACTAATCCTACAATAGCAATAATTCCAATTATTGCTCCTAAAGCTTGTGAACTTAAGCCCTCTAAAGCTGCTTTACTTTTTCTAAATAAAAGTTTTTTCATAGTTATTTCTCCTTAAAATGCTTGCATAATTTGTGTATAAGCTAAGCCAATTGATATAAGTATTAAAGCTATAAACATTAAACAAATGTTTTGAAAAACTTTTGCATTTTCATTAAGTTTTTGTTCCCCATATTTGATCCAATCTTCAGAAATTTCATAAAGTTTTTGTTCAAATTCTGGTAAATTAGAGTAAGTATTTAAATCTCTTATAAGTTCTTCATCAGGAAAACTTGTTTCTGATAAAATAAGAGCTTCGCCAAGATTTTTTCCAATAAAATTATCTAAAATAATTTGTACTCTACTACGAAGATATGGTGTGTTAATATCTGATTCTGCCATATCTTTTAGTATATCGTTTTGTTGTTTACCTGCTTTCATAAGACTAGAAAAAGTAAAAAGCCATGTTGAGCCTACTAACATTCTATAAATGGAATACGGCGGTATTTTATCTAAAAATGTTCTATATTTCCCTGTATAATTAGGAAAAGAAAAAAACATCATACTTATTGCAAAGGCGAAAAAAATACCAAACAATAATCCATAAATAGAGCTAATAAATATAGATACATAGTATAATATTTTAGCAAAACCTTGCCATTTACTTGGATCATTAACTTCTGTAAAAGCAGGAATTAACATAAAAGCAACAACTAAAAGCATAATAATAAGCAAGAAAAATAAAAATATTGGATATGTTAATGCTGATTTTAGTGAATTTTTAATATTATCCTTAGCTTCAATAATACGTTCTGCTAAGAGAAAACCTTCATCAAGTTTTCCATTACTTTCACAACTTTCAATCAAAAGCATTTCATCATATGGAATGTATTTTCCTAATGATTTTGATAATTTTTCTGCTTTACTATATTCAATATAACCATCTGAAAATATAGAATATAACATATTATTTTTTTTATATTGTTCCCTCAAATTTTCAAATATAAGAATTAACGGAACATTATATTTTAGTTGAGTTGCAATTCTTTTCCAAATCTTTTTGCGTAAGTGATTATTAAAATAAAATTTTATAAGAAGATTTTTTATCATGATATTACCTCAAAATCTAACGGTAAACCAAGTCTATCTTCCGTAATAAATGGATCAGCTCTTCCTTCTTTTACGTATTTTAGGCGTGTTGAACATGTGTAATACCTCCTTTTTCTTTTATCCAATATTCTTTAGCTTTGATGAGCTTATTTTGTTTCAAATGATTAAAAAATGTTGTATCTGTTGCAATTACTTCAGCTGCAATTTGTTGTCCCTTTATCCCTTTATAATTGCAATATTCACAGCCTGACCCAATAACACGCACATTTTCATCTTCTGCTTTTAATGCTCTGTTGATTTTTTCAGCCATATTTGCATTGTAGCTATCAATCACATCATGCAATCTTTTACTGCAATGAGGGCATAGCATAGGAATAAGTCTTTGATATTCTAAGCCTGAAATAACACTAGGTTCACAAATATGTTTTATTGCATTAGAAGAACCTTTTTCTTCTAAAATGGTAATCATACGTAAAATAATCCCAATAGCGTCGCTAGCGTGTAAAGTTCCCCATATCGCATGACCCGTCATAGCTCCATTAATTGCTGCTTTTGTTGCTTCAAGATAACGAATTTCCCCAATTAAAAGACAATCAACATCAGAACGCATTGCTCCTGCTATTGCGTCAGTATAGGCTATTCCACGATTTTCAACATTTTTTGTACTAACAGCGATTTGGTCTATCCCTTCTAAATGAAATTCTGGGGGATCTTCTACTGACATAAATGCTTTTTGAGGATTTTCAATTTTGATACTTTCTATAATATGTTTTAGTGCTGTTGATTTTCCGTGTCCTGTTGCTCCTGATAAAATATTTAATCCTGTTCTTGTGGTTAAATAACGAATACTTTCTATTTGGTTATTAAGAAAACCAAGTCTAGTTAAACGTTCTTCAAGTGATCCTGTTGCATTGGTGGCGTCATATAAAAGACGCAAATACATACAAGAGCCAATACCTTCAGGACTATCTTTTTTTTCTGTTGGTTCTGTATGTACCCGAACAGAATACATACCTTTAGGTAAAAAATTATCGTTAACAATTCTTCCTTCTTGTCTTTCACGATAAGAAA
Organism: Mailhella sp.; assembly: GCA_029258655.1. GTDB lineage: Bacteria > Desulfobacterota > Desulfovibrionia > Desulfovibrionales > Desulfovibrionaceae > Taurinivorans. The sequence goes on along the minus strand of JARHYD010000058.1, from coordinate 7,491 downwards.
ATTGGCTATCACCACTTTGAATCATTGAACCATATATTGCACGAATAACAGCCCTACAAAAATCCGCTTTATAGATTTTATGGTCTATAAGCATTCCATCTATTCGAAATCGAATAAGACCATGTGTACCCATGTCTTTGATATGGATATCACTTGCTTTTTCATTAAAAGCTGTTTGCAATAACTCTTTTACAAAATTTTGAATTTCATTCTTTACTTCAATTTTAGATAATGTTGAATGACTATACTTATCATGAAATTCTGCAGGACTATAAAATGCATATTCTTCGACAATTTTTCGTGATTTTAAATCACTCAATAATTCTAAAACAAGTGGATCATGTTTTATTGCTGATGAAATACATAGTATATTATCAGAAATAGCTAGACTTGATTTCAATGTACTAGGTATTAAACTCAATGGTTCAAAATTTTGTTTTTGTTGATTAAAAAACATCATTATAACTCCAAAATTTTATTACCAATGGATACATAGTCACGGAAAATTTGTACTTTTAATCCATTCCAGATTTGACCATTTGTAAGATTAACAAGTTTACCTTTATATTTTACTTTTGCTTTTAGTGTTTTATTATTGCTATAAATTGCAATAACTTTTGAAGTTCTTGTATCTTCCTCTTTTATCTCACTATTATTTTCTTTCGTTGCTCCTGGTTCTAGTTTTTCAATAAGTTGTTTTACTGAAAGTTCATTAGTATTTTGAGGAGTAATAGGAGCAACAGGCATAAGTAATTGATTCAACTTTTGACTTTGTTCTTGTATTTGTACCTGTAAACTCAAATCCTCTAACATACCTCTTTGTTGAGTAATTGATCCAAGTGTTGCATTGGAATTAGCATTTGCAATATTAATATTGCTTATACATAAAAGGAAAGAAGTAAGGATTATTTTATGCTTTAACATATAAATCTCCTTTAATAGACCATTGTCCGTTGTTATATTCAATTTGTTTAACTGCTAAGCTTGGAATTGCATTCAATGCTTTAAATAACGATGAATTGAGAATTAGATTTGAAGGTACACTTTTCCATTCAAATTTTCCTTGTTTAAAAGGAGCTGTTATAGAAATTTTCAAATCTTCAAATTCTTTCACAGCACTTTTACTAAATGATAATGATAAATTTGCTCCCATATTTTGGGTTATTTGATAGAGGAGTTTAGAAACTTCCTCTTGTGCTAATAAGTTTGTATGTTCAATTTTATTTTGCGTATTTTTAATATTTGGTATTTCATGCCGTGAAAATACTTCTTTAGGTTTTGCAAGTTCACCATCAAAAGGTAAATCAACAAAACTTGCTTGATTTTGATGTTTCCAAAAAGAATTAACTTCTTTTGGGGTACAAATGGCTTTTTCTAAAGCCCAACCATTGACATTAATAGGCAATGAAAAGAGAACTGGTTTGCAAGCCAAGTACATATCTAAAGGAAAAAAATTATTTTTCCATTCCATAGGAAAATATTTATGTGTATTTGCATAAATATTTTTAATTTTATTTTCTGTTGTTTGTTTTGAAAAAAGAGCAGCTTCTTTTAATTCTTGGATATTTTTAATATCTAAATATTTTATTACACCATAACTAGCACATATAAGAACTAAAGCAATTAACATAATATTTCTATTTTGTTTTGCTTTTTGTTTACTTTTATAAAGCGGTTTTATGGTATTAGAAAATTTAGAAGAAGTTATATTAGCTTTGAGAAAAGTAATACTTTCATCAACAGTTTTAAAATAAATAGGATTAATAGGAATAGGTGAAAAATCTGTGATAGTTTTTATAGCGTCTTTTATTTCTTCTTGACTATTACAAACGGTATCTCCCATACCTAGAATTTTTCCATCATGCGTAGCAAAAATCCAAAAAAATTCATTATCTTCTGTATCCTTTAGAGTAAAAACTCCAAGATATGAAGTCGTTATTTTTATTAGATTTGCTAAACTTTTAGCAGATAAAAACTTTTCATTTTTTTCTGTAAGAGCATAACCAAATTGCTCTTTGTTCCATGTAACCACGTCAAAAGTTTTGGTTTCTTTTGTTGGAAGTTGCTTTTTTGAAGTATATGTATACCAGTTCAACCCTAGAGCATACATTGTTTTATCAATTTTTATTAAACGAGCCATTATACATCAGCTCCTTCCACAGAAATTGTGATAATCAAAATTGATTTTTTATCATTGCCATTTTTCCCACCAAATAAAAAACCACCACGTGTTTTATTGGCTTTTATTTCTTGAGCATAGCCAGCTAAAACAAGAGTTTGTCCCATTTTCATACGCATTCTTTGGCTAAAAGAACGATTATTTGTTTGGGGTAAATCAACAGTAATATCTTTAGAAGAATAGCGTTGCATTTCTTCTAAAGAAGATAAATGAACATTATATTGTAAAATTACTTCTCTTTTTTCAAGAATATGAGGGGTAACAGTCATACTAAAACCAGTTGTAACTTCGCCTGGCTGAATATCCGTTGTTTGTCCGTATTCTGTTACAGAAGTTGACATACTTGCTAGATATGCATTTTTAGAAACAGCAAGAGCTGGAAGTGGTTGATTACTCATCACAATTCCGCTAGCACTCGTAAGCTGTGAAGCATTACCGTACTCACGTAATGCACTTAATGTAGCACTTGAGCCTTTGAGTTTGCCTGATACAATACTTGCAGTGATATTATTAGCTAAGCTTGTTGCATTACCTGCTATAATACTTAGATCTGCATTTTCAAACAATGCTTTTAGATTAAAGCCAACTTCTGAATCATCATTTAAATCTAATGTCCAAACTTGAACATTAATTGCTACTTGTCGAGACATCTTTTTATTGATTTCACCAATATAAGCATCGACAAGTTTTATTTTATCCGCACTATCACGGACTGTAATTGTCCCCGCACCTTGATTAGCTGTCACTGTTCCTTTTGAAGACAATAGCCCTTTTACATCCGTTACTATTTCTTTAAAAGTATCATATTGAAAACTTGTTTTTATTGTTTGAGCAGTATCAGCAGAGCTATCCCCATTTGATATAGTTTGTCCAATACCATTACTTGAAGCACTATTTTCTGATTTATTTTTATTGGTGAGTGTATTGGTATAACTATTTATTCCTGGTATAGCATAAATAGTATATGTCTTTGAAATAACTTTTGAAAAAGTTACGGTATTATCTGCAAATGTCCAACCATAACCTGTTACCGTTGAAATACTATCAAGCAATCCTTTTAGATTGCCGTCATAAAAAATTTTGTAGTTTTGCGTATCAAAACCATTTACTTGGAAGCTCATGCTCGGAAAAAGCATTTCAATGCTTTGAGCGATTTCTGTCATTGTACCTCTTTGAGATAATAAAGCTTTTTTATCAAAAAGAGGACTTCTTATGTCTAATTCCCTAATTTTTGATCCAAGATAAGGTTTATCAAAAATTTGCACTGTTTTTGATTTTGCTATGTTTTCATATTCATTAATTTGTTTATTAAAATTATGTGTTTGTACTGTTGTGCAAGCAGGTAAAAACATAATTATAATAAATAATAAGAAAATATTCCTCATAGTTTATTCCCCTATAACTTCAATAACTCTATTTGATTTGTAAATATTAATACGTAACCCATTATTTTTTTTAGGTAATGCATTGAATACTTGTTCTACTACATTAATAAAATCACCAGAAAAACTTGCTTCTGCATTTAAGTCTAGATCGTAATTTGCTTGCCAAATTACTTTCCATGATTCTTTTTTTGCCCATTCATCAAGTTGATTCATTAAAGATCCTTGTTTTAATATCCAATATGTTGGGGTAGTTTTTATTGGAGTAGCTAATAATGGACTTTTTTGTATTTCTGTAAGTGTTTCTTGTACTGCATTTGTTTGTTCTACGTTTGTTGGAGTTTCGGAAATAATTTCTTCTGATACTTTTGTTGTAGGAGCAGAAAATGGTGTATTTTCCCCTAATTTTCTTACAACACCAATATGATTTCCGTCAGATAATTCAAGTCTTAAATAGGCTCTATTTTTATCTAAAAAATCAAACGGATAACTCATTACGAGACCATCAGTATTGCCATTTATAGTAAAACCACTGCGTATAAGAAAAACTTCAAGAGCTTCTGTAAATTTTTTATCTTTAGCAGGAATAAGAATAATATTAGGAAGTTTTTTTGAATATTTTTTGCTTAATTCTTGAGAAGCATTAAACGCAAAATATTCACTATCTATTGGATACTTCTTACTAACATTATCAAAACTAAATTCATGGGCAATGCCCGTAAAGGGCATTACCATAAACATAAAAAGGGCTAATAATATTCTCATATTATTTTCTCTTTGCTTTGATTGTTGATTTTTGAGTTGGGGTATTGTCAAAATTAGGTGTTTTATCTTCTTTTGCCCAATATCGACCATCGCAATTAGGATAATCACTGCAAGCAAACCAAATACCACCTGTTTTAGTTGGTTTTTCGACAAGTGCTTTGCCACATTTTTTGCAAGTGTAATTTGTTATTTTTCCTTTATTTTCAAAGGTTCTTTCAACTGGTTTTCCATCAACATTATCATAATTTGTGCCACATTCTTCATTGGAACACTCAAAAAAATCATAAGGTTTACCGTCTTTTGGGTTTTTACCTGTGCGATGTATGAGTTTTGATCCACATTTTACACAAGTAAAATCTGTTATATTTTGTTGTTTTTCAACAGGTTGTCCATTGATATTGTCAAAGGTTGTTTTGCAACCCTTTTCACTCTTACACGCAAAAAAATCATAACCTTTTTGTTTATTTTGAATATGCGTTAGAGGTGAACCACATTTTGGGCAAGAAATAGCAGATTTTTGATATTTTACTATTATTATAATATTTTTTTTAATTTAACAAAAAAAGATAGCATTTCTGCTATCTTTAGCTTTACTTATCTAATTTTATTAGTTTTTATTAATTATTTTTTTTGTTACTTCTATTTTTTGCTTTGAATAAAATACAAGATCTTTTATCACTAATTTTTTTACTGCTGAAATTAAAGTATTCATATATGAAAAATCTATTTCATTTTCTTTTGTAGGCAACATAATATTTAACATATCAGCATCTTTTGCATAAAAGTTGCGTCCATAATGAAATTGTCCATTATATGAAGTCTTATGGATTGATGATGTAATAAATATTACTGATTCTTGTTGTAATTTTTCTGTATGAACAACAGCTATATGATCATCTCCACCATAATTATAATTTCTATATTTAGCTGAACCAAACATATCAATAGTAATAGTATTTTTTTTAAATATTTCAACATTATTACTAATAAAGTCTGATATTCCAGTATTAATTTCTCCTGCAGTAACAAAAGGTAAAGTTCCTGCTATTCTATCATCACTTTTAAGCCTTTTTCCTCTTGTTGATTTACCAAATAGTTTTTCTAAATTATATTCTTTCCATTCTACTAAATTAATATTTTTTATAGCTTGCTTTTCCTCATCAGATAATTCAAAATTATCTAATTTACTAACCTTTAAATATGTTGCAAGTATAATTAGATTATTTTCTTCAAGTTCTTTTACATGAGCTTTTTCAAGTTCACGTATATAATTATCCATAAAATCAAAATCGATGTTACCATTTTTTATAGGAAGTTTTATTATTTTATTTTTTACTTTTTCCCAAACTGCTTTATCTGTCCATGCAAAATTACCATAAATAGATTTTCTAATAGCACTTACAAAAAATAAATATTGATTTTTAGTAGGGATAGCTTCATATTTAAATTTTAGTGCATAAGCATCTTGTAACACAGTAAATTTCTTACTTTGATAAAATGTAGCTCCAGTATTTGCACCATTGGCAGATATAGTAATCACATTTCTTAATATTGTAGCATTTTCTCTTGGTGCATAATTATTTAATCCTTGATTTTCAATACCTGCGGTTAAAACAGGGAGATCATACTTTTTTGTTTTTTGAGGTGATAAATCTCTAACTTTTGTGTTTAATTTATTTGTTTTTATTTTAATAAATAAATCTCCAATTCTATACTCGCCCCACTGAACATTTTGGAGTTTTTCATTCAGTGAGGCATTTATTTTTTTAAGCTTTCATTCTCCTTATCTGCATTTTTTAATAAATTGGATACTTCCCAAGTTAAATAATCTGCCACAGTTTTTTTAAAATCATTCAGTGTAGGTTTTGTATCTATTGGTGCTGTTTGATTCCAATCACAACCATTTTTGGGATCAATATGTCCTTCGTAATATTCTTTTTCCGTAAAAATATTTAACTTTGATTTTCCAAAACGAACAAGATTTACGACCTCATCATATCTTTCTTTTGCATTATCTGTATCTTTTAAATTATTACTAGCTTTTTTTCTAGCTGTTCTTGTATATCCATCATTTGAAAAATCTATAAATTTTACAATTTCATCTTTTTGATGTGCTTCTCCTATTCTAAAAACATAAATATTTGTTTGTACATTTGATTTTCCAACAAATAAATCTATTGGCATTTTTATACTTGCAAGAAGTGTATTTTTTTCTAATATTTTTTTATTAAATTCCTTTGCTTTTCCTGAACCAGCTGAATTTTGAATAATAATTGCCGCATAGCCTTTATTCATCATTGAAAGGGCTTTTTCAACAAATATCATTCCATTACCTTCTGCTGAATAAGGTGGATTTAATACAAAAGCTGTCGCAGGAAATTTTTCATCTATTTTTCCAAAACCATATTTTCCATTAAAATCAACAAGAGAATCTTTATTTAATATATTTGAACTACCATCTCCCATAAGTATCATATTTAGAATTGCAAGCATATAAATATTAGGTAACACTTCTAATCCTAAAAGTTGCTCTGCTTTTATTTTTAATATTTTTTGTTCCAATTCTAATGGAGATTTTATTTTATCTTTTGCATCTATTATCATTTCATTCATGGCAGCAACCAAAAGTCCCGCACTACCTGTTGCAAAATCCCATATAAAACTATCCTTATTTACTCTAGCAAGTTTTACTAAAAGTGTTGCAACATAAGATGGAGTTAGTACAACATCATTTAATTTATCTTGCGTAAATCCTAACCACGAATACATTTCATTAAATAATTTACCTGTAAAATCAGTAGTTAAACCTATTTTATAGTAAATACCTAAATCATCAATTATTTTTGAAAAAATCCTTTTTAATTGGCTTTCTCCATTTATGGGTTTATTAATATTATCTGAAAGCAAAGTATTTTTGAGGGTTCTTATAATAAGCTCTTGTTTTTTATTTGGAAGATTTTTTTCTTTAAAAATGCTTCTATTTTTCTAACTATAATTTCTCCATCTGTATTTCCATCTTCCATAGATGATTTTAAATCTGATTTTTCAAGTGGTGCAACTTTTCCAGGAATACCAATTGTTGCAATAATAGATGCTGCAACAAGATAAACACGATCACTTTCTCCGAGTCCTTTTTCTTCTTTATATATATCATTATTTAATTTT